>JACIWY010000677.1 GCA_014360745.1 Chloroflexota bacterium | reverse complement strand
CAGGATCGGCACTTTTGAATATGCCAGAGCCGACAAAGACGCCGTCCATGCCCAATTGCATCATGAGAGCGGCATCCGCCGGCGTGGCAATGCCCCCGGCGGCAAAGTTGACTACGGGCAATTTTCCCAAAGAAGCTGTCTCTGCCACCAGTTCATAGGGCGCGCCGGCCTGTTTGGCGTAGGCCATAAGTTCTTCCGGGGCCATGTTGGCAAGGCGCCGAATCTCGCCTAGGACTGCACGGGCATGACGCACGGCCTCGACCACGTTCCCGGTGCCGGCCTCTCCCTTGGTGCGAACCATGGCCGCGCCTTCGCCGATACGCCTCAGGGCCTCCCCCAGGTCGCGACAGCCACACACGAAAGGGACCTTGAAGCGGCGTTTGTCAATGTGGTGCTGTTCGTCGGCCGGCGTCAACACCTCCGATTCGTCTATAAAATCAACACCGATAGCCTCCAGGATCTGCGCCTCTACAAAATGACCGATGCGACATTTGGCCATTACAGGGATGCTCACCGCCTCTTTGATCCGGAGAATCAGCTCGGGGTCGCTCATTCGGGCTACCCCTCCTTGGGCACGGATGTCCGCCGGCACCCGTTCCAGAGCCATAACGGCACAAGCTCCTGCCTCCTCGGCAATCATGGCGTGCTCGGGGGTGACCACATCCATAATCACGCCCCCCTTGAGCATCTCCGCCAGGCCACGTTTCACCGTGTCGGTTCCCGCTTTCCTGTCCATGAAAATCCCCCCTTTTTTTCAGACGATGGGACGATCGGCCTCGATCGGCGATCCTCGCCATTCACGTTTTTCTAATTTCCTGACCGCTTTGGCCAGGCGACGTATCCCCTCTGCGATCTCTTCCGTGGGAGCATGGGCAAAGCTCAGGCGTATAAACTGCTCACCGCGTCCGTCGGGAAAGAATGCCTCGCCGGGAACAAAGACAACCCCTTCTGCGGCGGCCTCCTCGAGCAGTTCCCTGCTATGAAGAGACTTCTCCAAGGAACACCAGACGTAAAAACCACCTTGCGGGCGATTCCACCGCACGCTTTCAGGCATATATTGTCTCAGTGCGGCAAGCATGACATCCCGCCGGGCGGCATAAGCCCGGCGTACCCATTCCAGGTGAGCGTCAAAGGATCCGCTGATCAGCAATTCGTACACCACCTCCTGGATAAAGTTGCTGGGATGGAGGTCCATGGCTTGGCGCAGGGTCGTCAATGACTCGATGACGGCGGAAGGCGCGACTAGCCACCCCAAGCGGAGCCCCGGTCCCAGGACTGGCGAAAGGCTGCCCAGGTAGAGGACACATCCCCCCTCGTCGGCAGCCCGTATAGGGGCAGGTGCACTTGTATCGTAGGACAGCTCGCTGTGCAGATCGTCCTCTAGAATGGGCACCTGGAATCGTTGGGCCAAGGACAAGAGGGCCGCCCTTCTTTCAGCGCTCAGCGTGCTCCCCGTAGGATTCTGGAAGTTGGGATTAGTGTAGATGAGGCGTGCGTTTACATGCCCCATGATCTGCTCAGCCGCCTCGATTCGCATCCCCTGCTCATCCACCGGCACCCCGATAAGTCGAGCCCCGGTAGCTCTGAATACTTCCAGCGCCCCCAAATAAGTAGGAGATTCGACCA
>JACIWY010000676.1 GCA_014360745.1 Chloroflexota bacterium | reverse complement strand
AGGCAGATATAACCTTGGGCAAGGAAACATTCCTCCGGATCGGGGGCGCTGGTCGCCAAACGCTTGAATTCTTTGATCGCCAATTTTTCGGGCTTGGTTTCGTTGCGCGAACAGGTTTCGCACAGTGGCCGATCCGGAGCCAACACCGCGCCTTTGTCGGGAAGCTTGCCCTCCAGAATGGCCAAAACAGCATCCCACACCAGATTCGAGGGCGGCGGACAACCCGGCAGATAATAGTCCACGTCGACGGTCTGATCGAGAGTTCTCACGGTGTCGTAGAATCTCGGCAGCTCCAGCTCATAATCGCCGACCACGCTGAAAGGAGCGGGGAAAACCCCTTTCAGGTTGTCCAGGGTGGGTGCGGTCAGGTATTTGCGGCGAAAGATTTGCTCCCTGTCGGCCACGTTCCCTAATCCAGGGATGCCGCCCATGTGCGCGCAAGAGCCAAAGGCAACGACAAGCCCCGACTTTTGGCGCAAGAGCCTGACCCATTCCTCTTGCTCCGAAAGCCGCACGGCGCCGTTAATAAAGCTGACCGCGATCTCACCATCGGCCATGGCCTCGATATCTCGGCGCTTGAAATCCAACGCCACCGGCCAGAGCACGATATCCACGGCATCGACCACCTGGAGGATGTTCTCGTTCAAATCGACGACGGTCTCTTCGCAGCCCCCGCAACTGGCGCACCAGTAAAAGGCCACTTTGGGTTTATCGCTCATGTCCGCCTCCCCGCCTCCGTCGGCTCCCGGCCATCGGGCTCCCGACCCCAGTTCAGAGGCCCCAGCCGGCGTATAGCCTCCGTCATCTCCCTGACCACCTGCGCGAATTTGACGCCCTCAGAGGCAGAGATCCACTCTAAGCGCACCCTCTCTTGCTCAATTCCGAATTGCTTCAACATCTTGAGTAGTAAAGGATAGCGCCGCATGGCCTTGATATTTCCGCTCTGATAGTGACAATCCGAGGGGGGGTGGCAACCGGCGATGAGCACCCCATCGGCCCCCTCGGCCAAGGCTTTGAGCACAAAAGCCGGGTCCACGCGCCCCGAACACATGACCCTGATAGGCGTCATATTAGCCGGGTATTTGAGGCGGCTACTCCCCGCCAGATCGGCCCCCGGGTAAGCACACCAACGACACAAAAAGCCGACGATCCGGGGTTCGAAGCCTTGTTCGCTCATGAGTGCTTCCTCCTCCCGCCAAGAGCCACCCCTTTGCCACGGGATCAGTGGCTTTCTAAAAAGTGGCGCACCTCGGCGTAGCTAAAGACGGGGCCATCGGTGCAGACAAATTTTTCTCCCAAGTTGCAGCGACCGCACTTGCCCAGCCCACATTTCATCTTGGCCTCGAGGGTCATGATCATCTGCTCAGGGGCAAAGCCGAGCCGCGCCAGATCGAGCGTGACGAATCTCAGCATAATGGGAGGGCCGCAAGTAACGGCCACGGCGTTCTCCGGCGAGGGGGCCACTTTCTTGAGCAAATCGGTGATCAGCCCCACGTTCCCCTTCCAGGATTCATCGCCTTGATCCACGGTGAGAAACAGCTCGGTATTCGGCGCTGCTCGCCAATCGTCAAACTCCTCCCTAAAGATGAGCAACGAAGGGGAGCGAGCCGCCCATAGGATGGTCAGTTTGC
>JACIWY010000675.1 GCA_014360745.1 Chloroflexota bacterium | reverse complement strand
GCAACGGGTATATCCCCGAGCCAAAGAGCGCATCGGTGCGGCCGCAGCCGAATTGGTGAGCGATGGCGAAGCCATCATCCTCGACGCCAGCACCACCGCCTGGCACATGGCCCGCCACCTCCTCACCCGCCGTGATCTAACCGTGCTGACCACCGGGCTTTACGTGGCCCTGGAGCTGTTGCGTTCGCCAAGTATTACCGTCATTGTCCCTGGTGGCCTCATCTGGCGCGAGGCCGCTGCCGTCTGTGGCCCTTGGGATCGTTCCTTGGTGGAAAAGGGCAATTTCCAAAAGGCTTTCTTTGGGGGACGGGGCTTGAATATCGTCGATGGTTTGACCGACGCCAACCAGGATGAAGTGGCGCTCAAACGCGAGCTGGTGGGCGCCGTGCGCCAGGTGAACATCATCCTCGACGCCAGCAAAATCGCCAAGGTGGCCTTTGCCACGCTGGTCACGGTGGATCAAATCGATCGCGTCATCACCAGCGCAGACGATCCGGCCCCCTCCGAAGAAGGGCAGCGCATCCTGAGCGAGCTTCGCGCGCGCGGTATCGAGGTTCTCGCCGTATAGGGGCCTCTGGGCATTTTCGTTTTGGGCAGAGCTACTCAGTTCAGCGATTGAAATCGCAGCAACCTTTGCGGCGGATTCCGATTTGCGCCCACCTTCGTGGGCCGGCTCGGTCGTCGAAGGGCGGCTTGGCAAGGGTTGGTACGATTTTAACCGCCGCTTACCGGTGAATATGTCGAATATGAGGAGGCTGATGGTGAACAAGTGGAAAGAAGCCTATCGTGTCCTGGCCGACGAGCTCGGCGCACGAGGACTCGATGTCGAAGAGATCAAAAGGGCGCTCAAGGCGCAACGCATCGAAACCCCTTCATGGGGCTATGCCGATTCCGGCACCCGCTTTAAGGTCTTTCGCCAGCCTGGGGCCGCCCGTACCACCTATGAAAAGCTGACCGACGCCGCCCAGGTGCACAAGTTCACCGGCGTGGCCCCCTCGGTGGCGTTGCACATCCCTTGGGACAAGGTCGATGACTATCAAGAATTACAAGCCTATGCCCGCTCGCTCGGCCTGGAATTGGGCGCCATCAACCCCAACCTCTTTCAGGAAGACGAGTATAAACTGGGCAGCTTGTGCAACCCTGACCCGCAGATCCGCCGCAAAGCTATAGAACACATTCTGGAATGCATCGAGATCGCCAAAACGGTCGATTCCGACATCATCAGCCTCTGGCTGGCCGACGGCACCAACTTTCCCGGCCAGGATAGTATCCGTGGGCGCATGCACCGGTTAGTCGAGGCCCTGCAAGAGGTGTATGCCGCCATGCCGGCCCCCATGCGCCTGCTCATCGAATACAAGTTCTTCGAGCCGGCCTTTTACCACACTGACCTGGGCGACTGGGGCATGGCTTACATGGTGGCTCTCAAGCTCGGTGAGCGCGCTCAGGTCCTGGTCGACCTCGGCCACCATCCCTTGGGCACCAACATCGAACAGATTGTCGCCTTGCTGATCAACGAGGGCCGCCTGGGCGGTTTTCACTTTAACGCCAAAAAGTTTGCCGACGACGACTTGACCGTGGGCTCCATCAACCCTTATGAGTTATTCCTCATCTTTAACGAGCTGATCGATGGCGAACGCGAC
>JACIWY010000674.1 GCA_014360745.1 Chloroflexota bacterium | reverse complement strand
CGAGGAGTTGCCGGTGGACGACTTGGATGCGGCGATCTATGCGTTGCACAAGGGGCTCGCCGAAGCCTTGAACGCGGCGCGTTTGAGCTATGCGACGATCAAGGTAATGGGCACACCTCGCCGGCTGGTGGCCATGGTGAGTCATATGGCGCCACGTCAACGCGATGAGGAAAGTTTAGTGCGTGGCCCGGCGGTGGGCCTCGCCTATGACGAACAAGGGCGCCCCACCCGCGCGGCATTGGGGTTTGCCCGCAGCCGTGGGGTCTCGGTGGAAGAGTTGCAACGGCGTACCATCGATGGCAAAGACTATGTGGTGGCTGTGATCGTTGAGAAAGGGCGCCCGGCGACGGAAGTGTTGGCAGAGATTTTGCCCAACGTCATCGCCGGTTTGCGTTTCCCGCAGAGTATGCGCTGGAACGCAAGCCGGGTCTCTTTCTCGCGGCCCATTCGCTGGTATGTAGCCTTGTTGGGAGAGGTTGTGATCCCCTTCGAGTACGCCGGCGTCCATTCGGGCCGCGAATCGCGCGGCCCTCGCCCGGCAGGCTCGCCGGTGTTAGAGATCGCCGACGCGGCGAGTTATGAGCGAGCGATCGAAAATGCGGGTGTTATGTTGGATGGGCTCGCCCGCCGAGAGGCCATCTTGGAGCAAGCTCGTTTGCAGGCTCAAGGGGTGGGCGGCGAATTGATGGACGACCCCGCCTTGCTGCGCGAGGTGGCCAATCTGGTCGAGTACCCGCTGGCGATCCGGGGCTCGTTCGACCGAGAGTTCTTGCGCCTGCCCGACATCGTCTTGTTGGCGGTGATGCGTAAACACCAGCGCTACTTGCCGATTCTGCGCGATGGCAAGCTGTTGCCCCATTTTATCGCCGTGGCCAACGGGCGCTATCTGAACGTAGACGCCGTGCGGCACGGCAATGAGGAGGTGCTGCGCGCCCGCTACGCCGACGCGGTCTATTTTTACGACGCCGACACCAAGCGATCGCTGGAAGAGTTTACGTCGGCGTTGGATACGTTGACCTTCCAAGAGCGGCTTGGCTCGATGTTGGACAAAGTCGAGCGCCTGAAGAAACTGGTGCCCGACTTGGGCGAGATGCTCGGTTTGAGCGAGGAAGAAATCCACACGGCGAGAAGGGCGGCGGAATTGTGCAAGAGCGACCTGGCCACTCAATTGGTCATCGAGTTTACTTCGCTGCAAGGCCAGATGGGGCGCCACTATGCCCTGCTGGCCGGCGAGCCGGCACCTGTGGCCCAAGCCATCGAGGAGCACTATTTGCCCCGTTTCGCCGGAGACCGCTTGCCCTCCAGGGTTGAGGGCTTGGTGGTGGGCCTGGCCGATCGGCTGGATACTTTGGTCGGCCTCTTCGCCGTGGGCATTCAGCCTTCCGGCGCAGCCGACCCATGGGGATTGCGACGGGCGGCGCTGGGGCTCGTCCAGCTTTTGGTGGAAAAAGAGGTCTCGTTGGCCCTGCCTGAGGCGCTTTCGTTGGCGGCCGAATTGTTGCCGATCGAAGTGGATGAACAGGTGCTGCGCGATGTGTTGGCCTTTATCACCCAACGCTATAGGGGCTATTTGTTGGAGCGCGGCTTTCGCCATGATGTGGTCGATGCGGTGCTAAACGAGCGGGGCTTTGATCCCTACCTCGCCTA
>JACIWY010000673.1 GCA_014360745.1 Chloroflexota bacterium | reverse complement strand
CCGGCCAATGCCGGGGCTGCCTTTGCCCAACTTCACTCCTCCATTGGGGCGACGGCGGATGAAGTACTCATCCCCACCCTGGATCGGGTCGAAGTCTGTGCCGAGCTGTCCGATGGCAGCCGGCTCGTGGGCGAACGGGCCATCGCCGAGGGACGCCCTGGACAAAGGATCCGCCGCGTCTACCTCGTCTCGGGCGCGGTGGATAGGCCGGCGGCCGACCTTAGGCCCACGCCCGAGGTATTGCACGCCCTCCAAGAGGCTGATGCCATCGTCATCGGGCCCGGTTCCCTTTTCACCAACCTGATCCCGGCGCTTCTCATCCGCGAGATCAACGAGACGATCCGCCAAAGCAGCGCGCGCAAGATCTTTATCTGTAACCTGATGACCCAGCCTAATCAGACGGAGGGTTACACCCTCGCCGATCACGTGCGCGAGATTCATAAACATTGCGGCTTTCGCCTCGATTATGTGTTGGCCCACTACAACAGCGGCGACGAGCGCACCGCCATCAGTCCTGAGGTATTGGCCCGTTATCGGAGCGCCTCGGCGGAGCCCGTCGCCTCGCAGTTGGTGGGTGGCGTCGGGCCTCATGCCGACGACTCGCATGTAGTCATCTTTGGCGACACGCCCCAAGAGATGGTGCTCGTCGAAGGGGCCATCCTTATCCGGCGCGACCTGGCCGCCGAGGTGATGGAAAAAGACCCTCTAACCGGCCAGGAGCGCCTGGTGGTGCGCCACGACCCGACCAAGCTGGGCCAGGCGCTGCGTACTCTCCTGCATGATTATGCCCTGCAGACCAAGCTCTCGGTGAGCCGGGCCATCTTTCGCGAGTACGACATCCGCGGCATCGTCGGCTCCGAGTTGACCACCACCGCCCTCGAGTCGATGGGGCGCGCCTTTGGCACCTACATGCAGCGCCGCACAGGCCGACGGCAGATCATCGTCGGCCGGGACGTGCGCCCTAGTTCGGCGGCCTTTGCCGAGGCGGCCATCCAGGGCCTCATGGCTTCGGGCTGTCAGGTGATCGACATCGGCGTGGTGCCCACCCCCGTGACCTCCTTCGCCATCAACCACTTTTGGGTAGACGGCGCGCTACAGATCACGGCCAGCCATAACCCGGCCGAATTTAACGGCTTGAAGCTCCAGGTGGGCATGGAGGCCCTGGCCGGTGAAGAACTGCAAAAAGTGGAGCGCCTCATCGCCAGCGGCGCGTTCGCCTCGGGCGAGGGCGAACATTTGGTGCGCGATGCCGTTTATCCCTATCTAAATTGCATCGAGCACAAGGTGGAGCTCTCGCGCCCCTTCAAGGTGGCCGTCGACGCCGGCAACGGCGTGAGCGGGCCGTTGGCCGTGCGTTTGCTGCGCGAACTGGGTTGCCGTGTCTTGCCTCTTTATTGCGAACCCGATGGTACCTTCCCCAACCACGCCCCCGATCCCACCGAGGCGGAGAACCTGGCCGAGTTGGTGGAGTTGGTGATCCGAGAGGGCTGCGATGTGGGCATCGCCTTCGACGGCGACGGTGACCGCATCGGCATCGTAGATGAAAAGGGCCAAATCGTGCCGCCCGACATCTATCTCTTGCTTTATGCCCGCGAGGCGCTGCGCCCCTCATCCGCCGCGTCTGGGCCGCGCAAGGTGGTCTTTGAGG
>JACIWY010000672.1 GCA_014360745.1 Chloroflexota bacterium | reverse complement strand
AGGCGGTAGACCACGGTACGGGTTTTGCCGGATCCCGCGCCGGCGATGACGAGCAGCGGGCCGTCCAGGGTGGTGGCGGCGTGCAGTTGGGCAGGGTTGAGGTCGCGGTGGTAGTCGATGGGCATGGAATTGGCGGTATGAGGTTACAGGGAAAGCACAGGCGGCGTGGCAAGGCCAAAATGCCGCAAGACCAACTCGCCCACATCCTTGGGGAAGCGCTTCCTTGCCCCAGGTGTCGGCAAAGAGGGCGTCGTGGGCGCGGTGCACTCCGTCGGCCGCAGTCGTTTCCAAGGATCATGCACGAAGTGCTCCCGGGCAGGACCGCGACGATACAGGGACCGCGTTGTCCTCCCAGGGGGTGGAGGGGAGTACCATCGGGGGGTGGCGGCGCGGCAACGGCCCGAAGGGGAGCGATTCCTCGCCATGGGGATGCGTTGAGCATGACAAAAGCCTGATAGCAGCGCAAGCTTGGGGATGGCTCAGGGAGCGGGACTCATCCATGGCCAGAAATCATGGGTAACCAATGACGACGCGCTCCGCTCTCTCGCTTGCTTGAGGGATAGCTGTGGATAGCTGGGGTCGGTATGGATGCTCTGAAGCCCTATCCCAGAGGAGCAGACATGTTGCTTCCTGAGTCAGCATGGGAGATCGTGCCAAGACGGGAGTCTTGGGAAGGTGAAAGAGCATTGCATTGGCGGACCCATCGTGTTGCGGCCATTGATCAACGATGTATCGAAGTGTATTTTCCCTGTTGCCCAGTGATGCTCGGCCTGTCACCTTGGGGCGTTGTCGAGTGCTGCACGAGGGAATGAGTCAGGATTATGGGGGCTACGCGGCATCGAGAGATGGGGCGCCCGTGCCGGAACGTGATGGCGCAGTAGAGGGCTCGGCGCTGGATGCTAGAGAGATACGAGGACTGTCCATGCTCAAACTCGAACAAATCCAGAAGAACGTGGCCATCTCGGGCCTGGAGCCCGGGCAGGTGGTGCGCATCGTTACGACCGAGCCGGTGGGCGACAACGCCCTCACCGTCTACTACAAGACTGCCGACGGCGGCTTGCGCGAGCGGATGCTGTTCCGCAGTGACGAGGCCAAGCTGTCACTGGCCGAAGCGGGCCGCCCCTGGGCCTTTGATGCTTCGGGCGAGGCGTTCAAACTCGCTGCTGAGGCTTACCGCATCAACCTGGCCCACCTGTTCGATCCGATGATGGCGGTGCACACGTCCAACGTGGAGCCGCTGCCGCACCAGATCACCGCCGTCTACGAGTCGATGCTGCCGCGCCAGCCGCTGCGCTTCGTGCTGGCCGACGACCCCGGTGCCGGCAAGACCATCATGGCGGGGCTCTATATCCGCGAGCTCATGATGCGGGCGGACGCCAAGCGCGTGCTCATCGTCGCCCCGGGCAGCCTGGTGGAACAGTGGCAGGACGAAATGGCCGAGAAGTTCGGCCTGTCGTTCGAGATCTTCTCGCGCGAGCAGGTCGAGCAGTCGCGCGGCGGCAACCCCTTTGAGGACATCGATCTGCTGGTCGCCCGCCTCGATCAACTGGCTCGCGCCGAAGACCTGCAGGAGAAGCTGCTTCTCACGCATTGGGATTTGGTGGTCGTGGACGAAGCGCACAAGCTCTCGGCCAATTACTTTGGCAACAAGGTCA
>JACIWY010000671.1 GCA_014360745.1 Chloroflexota bacterium | reverse complement strand
GGTCCGATCCTGCTGGCCCAATATTCCTGCAAGCTCTTGACCTGTAGCTCCTTTTCACGCAGCGCCTCAATAGCCTGGGTAGCCGCCTTGGCAGCCGACAACGTCGTCACCACCGGCACTCCGTTGGCGATAGCTACCTGGCGCAACACGTGTTCATCACTGAACGATCTTCCTCCTCGCGGGGTATTGATCACCAGGGCGATTTCCTTGTTAATGATCAGGTCGGCCCCATTGGGGCGCCCTTCGCTTACCTTAAGCACCATGTCCACATCCAGACCGTGCTGGCGAAGGTAGGCCGCCGTACCACGGGTGCCGACCAAACGAAAGCCGAGCTCCGCCAATCGCCGGGCAATCGGCACCAATGTGGGCTTGTCGCGGTCGTTGACACTCAAAAAGACGGTCCCCGAGGCGGGCAGGGCGTTGCCTGCTGCCATCTGGGCCTTGGCATAAGCCATGCCAAAACTTTCATCCATGCCCAGCACCTCACCAGTAGAACGCATCTCGGGGCCCAACACCGCCGGCTCGCCGGGGAACTTGATGAAGGGCAGTACCACCTCTTTGCAAAAATACCCCCGGAGCAAGGGCTCATCGGGCACATCCATATCCTTCAATTTGCGCCCCGCGATCAACTCGCAAGCCACCCGCACCCAATTCACCCCCGTGGCCTTGCTATCATAAGGCACGGTACGCGAAGCTCGCGGATTGGCCTCGATGACATAGACGACGCCGTCCAGCATGGCGAATTGGATGTTCAGGCAACCTACGGTTCTCAATGCGCGGGCCAGACGGCGCGTGTAATCGCGCAGGGTGCGCACGGCTTCTTCGCCGATCATCACCGTGGGGACGACGCAAGCGCTGTCTCCGGAGTGCACACCGGCCAGTTCGATCTGTTCCATAATGGCCGCAATGCGCACTTCTTCCCCATCGCTTACACAATCCACATCCATCTCAAAGGCGTCTTCAAGGAAACGATCGATCAAGATCGAGGTATCCTCTGTCCCCTGGGCCGCGCTCAACGCGCCCCGAATATAGTGATCCAACGCAGCGCGATCGTACACGATGGCCATGGCCCGCCCGCCCAACACATAGGAGGGGCGCACAATGACCGGATAACCGATGCGTTCTGCCACCTCAAAGGCTTCATCGACCGAATGAGCGGTACCGTGCTCCGGCGTAGGGATACCCAGCTTGCGCATAAAGGCGCCGAAACGTTCGCGATCCTCCGCTAGATCGATGGCGTCCGGATCGGTGCCCAGGATGGGCACGCCGGCTTGGGCTAGCTTGCGCACCAGTTTGAGCGGCGTTTGCCCGCCGAATTGCACAACGACCCCCTCAGGCCGTTCCAGATCGCAGATGTTCAGGATATGCTCCAACGTCAGCGGCTCAAAGTAGAGCCGGTCGCTCACATCATAGTCGGTCGAGACGGTCTCGGGGTTACAGTTTACCATAATCGTCTCATAGCCCAGCTCTCGGAAGGCAAACGAGGCGTGTGTGCAGCAGTAATCGAATTCGATCCCCTGGCCGATACGGTTAGGGCCGCTGCCCAATACCACGATCTTGCGCCGATCGGTCGGCTCGGCCTCGCAGACCGTCTCATAGTTGCTATATAAGTAAGGAGTGAAAGCGGGGAACTCGGCAGCGCAGGTATCCACCCGCGA
>JACIWY010000670.1 GCA_014360745.1 Chloroflexota bacterium | reverse complement strand
CCGGGGGGATCAACTTTGTTTCAGTAGAGGACGTCGCCGTGGGCCATCTGCTGGCCGCTCGAAAGGGGCGCGTCGGCGAGCGGTATATCCTGGGCAACGCCGAGGGCAATTTGTCATTGATCGGCTTTTATGCCCTCATGGAGCGCGTCTCGGGGCAGGCGCCGCCGGGCTCCGAGGGCTTGGCGCCGCTGCGCCGGTTGCGGGGCGCGATCCGTCGGTGGCGCCAAAGGAGGGCGTCGCCAGCGTCGGGCACGGGGTTTCAGCCGGAGGCATTGACCGCCGATCCCCGTCGAGCCATCTACGAACTCGGCCTGCCGCAGACGCCGCTAACCGTGGCCTTCCGCGAGGCGGTGGAATGGTTTCGCGCCCATGGTTATGGGTAAAGGGATTACGGGGCGATGGGCATCGGATTTGTCGTCAAACGAGCGCTGACCCGACAGTTGATGGCCTTCTCTACTGCGCCGCTGATCGGCCGTTTGTGCATCAGGTTGGCCGGAGCGATGCGCGGGCCCTATAAGGATCGTCGCGTGTTGGCCAATCTCACACAAAACCCTTATATCTCGCCCCGGGCCCAGATTCACTGTCCACGGCTGACGATCGGCCCGCATTGCTTTATCGACGACGATGTCACCATTTATGCACACCCGGACGCGGACGATGCGGCGGGCGGCGAGGTGCGTCTGGGCGAAGGGGTGCATATCTATCGCGGCACCATCATCGAGATCGGCCGCGGCGGCAGCGTGATCATCGGCGATCACACCCATATCCAATCTCATTGCAATATCAAGGGCTTTTTGGGCAGCACGCGCATCGGCCGCCATGTGCAGATCGCGCCGCATTGCGGTTTTAGCCCTTACGAGCATGGCTTCGACGATTTGGGAGCCGAGATTCGCGAGCAAAAGATCGTCTCTTCCGGCGACATTGTCTTGGAAGATAACGTCTGGTTGGGGATGCATGTGCAAGTGTTAGATGGGGTGACCATTGGCGAGGGGACGGTGGTGGGCGCCGGCGCCGTGGTAACCCGTAGCCTTCCTGCCTATAGTGTGGCCGTGGGGGTGCCGGCCCGGGTTATCCGCCGACGGGGCGGCGGAGGCGAGGCCATACGTTGAGCCCTACGATAGTCATCGCCGTGATCGCGCTGATGATGTAGCCAAACCAGGTGTACCAGGGCAGGCGGTAATGAAAGGAGATCGTACCGACCGGCTCTTGGATCCACACTCCTAAAAAGTTGGCGTTGACGAGCAGCAGGGGATGTTCCCGGCCGTTGACGGTGACGTGCCAGTGTGGGTACCAGGTTTCGCTGACCATGAGCAAGAAGGGTTGATCGGCGCGATATTCGATAACGATCTGGTCGGCATGGGGACGGGAGTAACGCCATTCTACGTTCGGTTGAGGGGCGGGAGGTAGGGCGCTGGGCAGGTCCGCCGCTCGGCGCAACACGTCCTGGTCTGGTGTGGCGCCGGGCCACTCCACCAGAGCGTACCCTTGGGCCAAAGCGCGAGGCAAAAGGGCGAAAAGGTCCTCATCCGGTGCCGGAGCAAAGGGCAGGAAGCGGGTATAGGCTTGAACATAGGGCCGGGCGCCTCGGTTTTCCAGCAAGGCTACCTCTTGGCTTTGTTGCAACGCTTCATAGCGACCGGAGGCCAGCAGACGTTCCAAGGTTTTTTCATAC
>JACIWY010000067.1 GCA_014360745.1 Chloroflexota bacterium | reverse complement strand
AGACGCGTTATGAGGTGGCGACCGGCTCCATCCCGGAGGTGTTCATCGGTGAGGATGTGCTTATCGGCGGCGACGAGATCCGCGCCCGGCTGCGTGAGCGCATAGCGCATTATGCGGCCCAGGGCGGCGTGGCCCTGCCCTCTCTCGAAGCGCTCGCCGGCCCAACCCCGGCGCCCAGCGCCTACGCCAACTGCGATACCTGCGACGATAAACATTCTCAACCCTCCTCTGTTTCAAGTGCTGAGGGCGTCGCGCGCGCCGTGCTCTTTTGGTCGGATACCTGCCCAGCCTGCCACATGGCCCGCGAGCAGGTGCTCCCGCCCATCGTGGCCCGCTATGGGCCACGCTTGGAGCTGCGCGCCGTCGAGATCACCGCTCACAAGAACGAGGATGTGTGGGATGCCACCATGGCCGCCTTGCAAATCCCTCGCGAGCGGCGATACATTCCCATGTTGTTGATCGGCGAATGGGTGTTGGTGGGCGGCCAACAGATCGCCGAGAATTTGCCCTTGCTGGTAGACCAATATCTCGCCGCCGGTGGGGTCGACTTTCCGCCGGTGCCCGGCGTGTCGTTCGAAACATATCCTCTATTCGAGGCCTCAACGTCCGCTCCCGCCTCGTCCAAAACCGTCGTTCCTACTTTGGGGGCGGCGCCCAAGGTGTACATAGCCTACTTCTATCAACCCGGCTGCAATGTGTGCGAACGCGCGGAACACGACCTGCGCTATATCCAGGAAAAGTACCCCCAAGTCGAAATCCGCCGCTTCGATGTCAAGGAAGAAGCGGCCTTTAACCAGTACCTGTGCGATCAAGCCGGCGTTCCCGAAAATAAACATCTGACGGCGCCCGCGCTTTTCACCGGAAACGGCTATCTGCTCGGCGACGAGATACGGGTCAGAGCGATCGAGGAGCTCATCGCTCCCTACCTCGCCACCGGCACCCGCGCGCCCTGGGCCGATTGGGAAAACAAACGCGAGCTCGCACAGAGCAGCATCATCGAACGCTTTAAATCGCTCAGCTTGCTCACCGTCGTGGGCGCGGGGCTTTTGGACGGTGTGAATCCCTGCGCCTTTGCCACGATGATCTTTTTGATCTCTTATCTTACCATGCGCAAGCGCCAGGGGGCAGAGTTGTTGGCCACTGGAGGCGCTTTTGCCTTTGGAGTCTTTGTCACCTACCTGGGTATCGGTTTCGGTTTTTTAAAGTTCCTGTCCAGCCTGCCTTTCCTCAACGTCATCGGCAAATGGGTCTATGGCGTCACGGCCATCCTTTGCTTGGGCTTGGCTTGGGGCAGCATCGTCGATTATCGCCGCGCGCGGGAGGGGCGCCTGGAGGACATGAGCCTCAAGCTGCCCGAACGATTGCGCGAACTGTCCAAAAGGCTTATCCGCGAGGGCACGGGTTCCAGGCGTTTCGTGCTTAGCTCCTTCGCCTTAGGCTTTGGCGTCTCGGTGGTGGAGCTGGCCTGCACGGGGCAAGTCTATCTGCCGACGATCATCTTTGTGCTCGGCATCCCCGAATGGCGGACCCAGGCCAGTCTGGCGCTCCTGCTCTACAATGCGATGTTCATCCTACCGCTCATCGGCGTGTTCCTGCTGGTCTATTACGGCACCACCTCGGAGCAGCTCATCGGCTGGATGCAAAAACATGCCGCGACGGTCAAGCTAGGCATGGCCACGCTCTTTGTCTTGCTCGCCGGGTGGCTGATCTACAGCATTATCGCGACACTATAACCAGGAGAGGGAAAACGATGTCGTTACTAATGATCGCGCCAACTTGGCGCTGATCCGTCGAGCAAGGATTCAAGCCATTCCGGCGTTGGCGGCTATCCTGACGCTGGTCATGTCCAAAGGGGCCATCGCGTATGGCGCCTCGCTACTTCTCGTTTATGGGCTGGGACGTGGAGTGCCCATTGTGATCTTGGGAACCTTTGCCGGCTTGATGAAACTCATTCCACAGACGATGGCCTGGTCGGCCCGTCTGGAACGCATAGCAGGCGGGCTTATGGTGGTCATCGGCCTCTACTTCATCTGGATTGCCTAATGAGATGGTAAGGAGTGAATCTTGATAGCATACCCTCGTTTTATTTTGTTCGCCATCATGGGGATATGCACAAGTCTCTTCGTCGGCTGCGCAACGCAGGCTCCTTCGACCTTGGCAACACCGGCGCCCTTGCCGACCGCCGCGGTGACCTTGGGTGCGCCTTTGCCCCCGACCGTGCCCGCCCCGCCAACGCGACTTGTCCATTCTTCTGGAGCAGCAACCCCCTATCCGCTGCCCTCATCGCAGCCCCCGAACACTTGGGGGCCATCGACGCCCTATCCTCTTTTCTCCACTCCCCATATACCGGCGATCGCTACTCCGCCCTTGCGCACAACGCCCTATCCGGCTTCTGATGTCATAGCGGACACCTCCCAAGACGTTCGCGTAACTATACTGCACACCAACGATTCGAGTGGTTACCTCGATCCCTGCGGTTGAGGCGTTCCCCAGGGAGGTGTGGCCCGTCGGGCCACTTTGATCAAGCAGGTTCGCCAAGCGAGCGAGAACCCGGTATTGGTTTTGGATGCGGGCAATACCCTCTTTGGCCAATGGATCGCCTTGCAGAGCCAGGGCAAAGCCATGAACGCTATGGGCTATGACGCTATGACCGTCGGCTACTTGGATCTCACCGGCGGGATCGACACGTTAAAACAGCGCGCGGAGGAGGCGGATTTCCCCATTCTCTCTTGTAACCTGGCCGATGCCGATGAACGCTCCATTCTTCCACCTTATACGATCCTGGAGCGCGATGGTCTGCGTTTTGGTATCATCGGCGTCACCGAGCCCGACGCGGCTCGCGAACTGGCCAAACGCAACATCGCCATCCAAGTCTTGGAGCCGCTGGAAACCGTGCGCCGCTATCTCGCCGAGGTAAAAGGCCGGGTTGATCTGGTCATCGTCCTCTCTCATCTGGGGCTCGATCAAGACAAAGCGCTAGCCCAAGCTGTGCCGGGCATCGACGTCATCGTAGGGGGGCGTTCGCGCACCCTCATGCGCCAACCTGAACGTGTGGGCCAAACGGTGATCGTCCAGATGGGCTATGACGGGGAATGGCTAGGGCGGCTGGACCTCACTTTTCGCAAGGCCGCCGAGCCCGTGGTCAAATCGGCCCAATTAGAGATCCTGTTCATGCGCCCCGAAGTGCCAGATGCCCCCGATCTGGCCGAGTTGGTGGCCGATTACAAACAACGTTTCCCAGAGCCCACCCCCAAGGCGCCGTAAGGCAAGCTCGATTTGCCCGGGGACAAAGTTGAAGCATAATTAAAGTATAATTGAAGTATAGCTTGGAGAAAAAGAAATGGCTTCCTTGAGTTATTGCCAAGTTCTCATCGGTCGCAGCATGACCGGCTTGGTGGGCCTGCAAGAGGCAATGGAGGCGCTGGCCGAGGCCGGCGTCCCCGTCGATGCCCCTGATCTGGGCCAGCGGCTGGTCGACGAGGTGCGTAAGCATAATTATGTCCCGCAACGCGCCATGGAGGAGTACAAGGCCGCCCTGGCGCGCGAATACCGCCGCTACCTGGAGGCGCGCGCCTCGGGCGAGAGCGGCCGTGTGTGGCGCGATCCGCGCAAGGCGCATAACTGGTATCCGACGATATTCGCCGAAAAGTGCGATGGCTGCGGCGCCTGCCTGCCCGTCTGCACCCGCAACGTGCTGGCCCGAGGGGAGGACGGCAAAGTGATCGTCTTGGAGCCTTACGCCTGTGCCGAGGGCTGCCTGCTTTGCGCGCGGGCCTGTACGCGCGGGGCGATCGTCATGCCACCGCGCGAGGCGTTGCATCGCAACCTCGCCGTTTCAGGCGGTGAGCATTGAGGCGAGTGTCAACTCTCACGGTGTGATGGGTGTCCTTTTGGAGGTGAATGATGAGCGATCAAAAAGTTTTAGAGCGCCTGTTGGCCAAGCTGACGCCGGCCTGGCTCAAAGAAACGGTGCTCGCCCTGGCCGAGCGCGAGCCCTCAGCCCAGGAGTCGGGGGTTTCCCTGCCGGCCATTCTCGATGCCCTGTGTCAGGGCGTCGATCTGGGGGGTGGCGCGGAGGGTTGGGCGGCGCAGCTTCGTCTTAAGAAGGCCGTGGCCGAGGTCGCCGCGATGACGCCCGGCCTGCGCTTCATCGAAGGGGACGCTTGATGAAGCCCCGACGCCGTCTTTCTGGAAGAAAGACTCTGAATCCCCAACAACCGAACGAGGTATAAGCAAACCATGGCAACCCCTGAACGATGGCTAGAAGCACTTACCCCCGAGGTGCTGGAACGCACCGTGCGCACCCTCGTCGCCGAACGAGAGCCCATAGCCCGCGCCGCCGTGGCTATCGGCACGGTCGCCCGCCGGCTCGTGGCCGATGGCGTGCTAAGCGTCGATCTTGACGACAGTTTGGTCGCCGAACAGATAGCCCGCCAAATCGAAAAGCAGATCGCCTTTATAGAAGGAATGGCCTATATCGAGAACGAATGATGAGGCGGGAGCTTTATCCTCCTGGAGGGAGGATCCGGCAAGGTCACAGGGCATGAGCGGTGAGATGGATCGACAGGACGTAAAAGATAGATTGGCCTGGCTTACGGACGAACGGGTGCTGGCCATCATTCGTGCTACCGCCCAGGATCAGCCCGGCACAGGGCGCAAATGGGCTTGGGTACCCCATATCTTGCGCGGCCTTTACCGCGCTTTAGGGATGGATACCGGCGCGGTACCCGATCACCTCCGGGAACAGGTGCAACAAAGGCTCCAAGAAGTTATCCTCGCCCATCAAGAGCTCACTTACGAGCCGGGCGGTTGATGAAGCTCCGCCGTTGTCTTCCTGGAAGGAAGCACAGAATCCAAGACATGACGCTAGAGCAACTCCAATCGATAACTATGGGATGAAAAAGCCCCGGCGGCGCGTCGGGGCTTTTTCTCACCCTGTTTAGAGCTCCGGCACTTTACGGCTGGGCATGTTGTGCACTACAATCCCCTTGCCGCACCCAGATCCGCCAAGTTCGCGAGAGGAGACCCCTTTTATGCGAATATCGGCCCAAGTTCCGATGCGTATCGATCTCGCCGGTGGAACGTTGGACGTCTATCCGCTCTACCTTTTTGAGGGCGGCGGGCTCACCGTCAACGCCGCCATCGACTGCCGGGCCAGCGTCGTCATCGAGTCGTTGGCGGGCGACAAGGAGCCGGGCGTGCAGATCGTCATTGACTCCGAGGATCTCGGCGTTCGCGAAGAGATCGCCAACTTGGAGGAGATGACCTTCGGCGGCCCCGTAGACCTGGCTAAGCGCGCGTTGAGCTATTACCGCCCGGAAGGGCGTTGGCAGATCACCCTGCGCAGCGAGGCCCCACGTGGATCGGGGCTGGGCGCCTCTTCGGCGTTGCTCATGGCTCTCTCCGTTTGCCTCAACGAGATCACGGGCCGCCGACTCGGCTACGAGAGGATCATCGACGTGGGCGCTAACATCGAAGCCCAGGTCATTGGCATCCCCACCGGCAAGCAGGACTATTTCCCGCCCATCTATGGCGGGGTCTGCGCTATATGGTTCGGCCTGGACGGCTGGACGTTTGAATCCCTCTCGGCCGATCGCGATTTGGTCGAGGTGTTGGATGAGCGCCTCATCATCTCTTATACCGGCATCCCTCACTCCTCCGCCGTTACGAACTGGGCCATGCTCAAAGCCTACATCGAGAGGGAGGGAGACACGGTGCGCCGCATGAAGGAAATCAAGGCCATCGCTCAGGCCATGCGCGAATGTCTGCTCGATTTCGATCTGGGGCAATTCGCTTCGCTGCTAGATCGGGAATGGACTTTGCGTCGCGGCCTGGCCGAGGGGGTAACAACGCCTCAAATAGAGGCCATCATGGCCGCCGCACGCGATGCCGGCGCGTTGGCCAACAAGATCTGCGGCGCTGGGGGCGGCGGGTGTATGATTACCGTGGCCGAGCCACCGCAGGTACCCAAGGTGAAAGAAGCCTTGCGCGCCGCAGGCGCCGAGATCATGCCCGTTCATCTGGTGCGCGACGGTTTGGTGTTGGAACGCCCGCTCACACACGAACCATAAATCCCATAATACAAAAGGGGGCAAGGTATTTTCAATACCTTGCCCCGATTCCCAACGCTTATATATATTGCAAGATACCCGGCCTAATCGGCGCCCTCGGCGCCGGCAGAGCCCCGCCGGCCGGACGATCCGCCGGATGTCCTGCTCCCCGCTGTCGGCCTTGGGGCTATGTCGGCAGGCGGTGCCGACGGCCCGCCAGGCGTTCCCCCGTCTGCTGAGCTCGCGACCTGGGCTCCCGGCTGAGCGCCCTTGGGCTGGGCGGCCTCCTGTGTCGTATGCATAGAGGCCGATTCAGACTGTGCACCCGCCTCTTGCAGAATCGCCGCCTGTTGTGCCTTTCGGCCTTCGATAATCGCGAGACCGTTGCGCACTTCTTCTTGCAGCCGCTCCAATTGCCGCGCCAACTCCCTTAACTTGCCCTCGGCATACTCATCCGCGCCAGCACGAAAGCGCGTCGCCTCTTCGAGTGCCTTCTTTAACACCGCGTTGGCGCGTTCTTCCGCCTGCTGGCGCAAGACGTGCTCGTCCAATTGGCGCGCAGCCTCCTCTCGCGCTTGGGCGATGATCCGTCGCGCCTCCTCGTGGGCTTGGGCGATATACTTGTCACGCTCCAAGGCCACCTCTCGCGCCTGCTTGATCTCCTGCGGGATGGTGATCCGCATCTGGTCGATAATGTTCAAAAAGGCGTCCTCATCGATGGCCACCTTGTTACTCATCGGTACACGCCAACCGGAGTCAAGCAGCTCCTCAAGCCGGTCGATTAGTTGTAAGATATCGATGGTCGTCCCCCTTTTCGATGGCTATGAGGCGCCGCGGGTTTGGATGAGAGAAGATATGGCGGCGTCAGGCTTGGGCCAACAAGCGCGCGCGCAGCGCTTCTTCCACGTGCGCAGGCACAAACTGGGTCACCGGCCCACCGGCGATGGCGATCTCTTTGACGATCGTCGAGCTGACAAATGCGTACTCTTGGCTCGTCATCAAACAGACCACATCCACCTCTGGTGCCAGCTTGCGATTCATCAGCGCCATTTGATACTCGAGTTCGAAATCCACAATGGCCCTCAGGCCGCGCACAATGACCGATGCCCCCTGGCTACGCACAAAATCCACGGTGAGCCCACTGTAGCAAAGCACCTTAACGCCCGGCACATCGGCGACCGCACGACGCACCATCTCGGTACGTTGCTCGGCAGGAAAGAAAAGGCTCTTGTGTGGACGATCATAAACGCCTACAATCAGGCTGTCAAACAACTCGGCGGCTCGCTTGATGATGTCGATATGTCCGTAATGGATGGGATCAAAGGTACCAGGATATACTGCGATCGTCAAGGCGCTCCTCCGTCTTTTAGGAGAGATCGGGTAGGCTCCAAAAACGCCGTACAGCCATGCCCAACAAGCGATGCTCCGGCCTGGAGAGATCGGGATCGACGTTAAAGAGGGCCAACGCCTCCTTGCGAGCCATCTCCAAGGTCTCGGTATCTCCCAGGTTGGCCACTTTGAGCTCCGGCAGCCCGTGTTGGCGCAGGCCGAAAAACTCGCCGGCGCCGCGCATTTCGAGATCCTTTTCCGCCAACATAAAGCCATCGGTCGTCTGCTCCAAAACGCTCAGACGCTCCATCGCCGCCGGCGAAGGATCGTCGGCCAAGAGAATGCAATACGATTTAAATGCCCCTCGCCCCACACGCCCACGGAACTGATGCAGCTGCGCCAAGCCAAAGCGATCGGCCCCCTCGATCAGCATCACCGTGGCATTGGGCACATCGATGCCCACCTCCACCACCGGCGTAGACACCAAAATATCGATCTCGCCTCCTTTAAAGGCGGCCATCACACGTTCCTTGTCGTCATCGCTCATGCGTCCATGGAGCAAGCCGAGCCTGCGATGGGCGAAAACCTCTTTTTGTAACCGCTCGAATTCCTGCGTCGCCGATTTGGCGTCGATGACCTCCGATTCCTCCACCAGAGGACAGATGATAAAGGCCTGTCGCCCCTGCTCGATTTGCCCGTCGATGAAGGCATAGATCCGCTCGCGGCTGCGGTAATCGCGCACAGCGGTCAACACCTGTTGTCGCCCGGGCGGGAGTTCATCCAATACCGAGATATCCAGATCGCCGTATATCGTCAACGCCAGCGTGCGCGGGATCGGTGTGGCGCTCATGGTCAACAAATGGGGCCGCGCCGTCCCTCCTTTGGCACGCAATGCCGCGCGCTGCGCCACGCCAAAACGGTGTTGCTCATCCACCACCACCAGGCCCAAGCGATGAAAATCGACCGAGTCTTGAATCAAGGCGTGCGTGCCCACGACCACATGGGCACGGCCGGCGCTGGCCGCCTCTTGTACCCTGGCCTTTTCTTGCTCACTCAGGTTGCCGACCAGCAATGCACAACGAATGTCGGGGTAACGCGCCAGCAATTCGGACACGGTGCGATAGTGCTGCTCGGCCAGGATCGATGTCGGCGCCATGATGGCCGCCTGGAGCCCGTTGCGCACCGCCGCTAACATGGCCGCCACCGCCACCACCGTTTTGCCCGAGCCCACATCGCCCTGCAACAAACGGCTCATCGGCTCCGGCCGCGACATGTCCTCAAGAATCTCCCGGATGGCTCGATCCTGTGCTTCGGTCAGCATATAAGGCAGACCCTGTACAAACTCGCGAATCGCTTCCCAGGGAATCTCGAGCGCGCGCCCGCGCTGGCTGCGCCATATCCGCCGGTGAGCCAGGATGCCCAATTGCAACAAAAAGAATTCGTCAAAGGCCAACCGTTGTCGGGCGCGTTCCAACGCCCCATAACTGCTGGGGAAATGCACCTGCCGCAACGCCATCCCCAGATCGAACAGCTTGGCCGAGCGAAGCACCTCTTCCGGGATCGGATCGATGATGCGCGGCACCCAAGTATCCAAAGTGCGCTTCATGAGACGCCGCAACCAACGCGGCCGCATCCCTTTGGTCAAAGGGTATACCGGCACCAAACGCCCGGTGTGCAACAACTGGCGCTGAAGCGGCTCCCACTCGGGAGCGTTAAAGACGAGCCGCCCCAGATATTGTTCCACCGTCCCGCTGATCACAACCTCGCGCCCAGGGCGCAAGCGCTTTTCTAAAAAAGGTTGGTTGAACCACGAGACCTCGATGGGAGCCGTACCATCGTGAACCACCGCCCTGGTCACATGGGTTCCGTTCCGCGTACGAAAGCTTTCCACGCTTTGGATCACGCCGACGATGGTCACTTCCTCGCCTACTTGCAGCTCTTGAATCTTTTTAAGCGCAGAGAAATCGTCATAACGACGCGGAAAATGGTAGATCAAATCGCGGATCGTCTCGATGCCCAACCGTTTGAGACGCTGCGCGTTCACCTCTCCGACGCCCTTGAGCGTTCCCACCGGAGAACTCAGCGTCTCTCCCGCTCGCGGCGGGGCCGGCGGCCGCCCGCGACGACGCGCTACGCGAGCTTCGGCCTGTTCACCCGTTCCCCCTGTTGCCGGATGCCAAGAGTCCTCAACGGACGTATCGGCCAGAGTTTCCTCTGCGGGCTCTGCGAGGCTCTCCTCCTGTTCGCTGGGTTGCACCACTTTCGGCCCTTGCGCTTCTGGCCCCGGCGATGCTTGGGCCGTCGCTTGCGCCTCGGCCTCCTCGGCCAACACCCCAAGCACATAGGTAACCGTTTGGGCCCGTTCCTCCTGCGACATGGCCTCATAGTCGTCGAACAGGGCCATAATTTGCCCCACCGAAAGCCGGTGCTCGCCTGCCTCTTGCTGGGCCTCTTTTTGCCAATAGACTAAAAAGCGGTTCAAGCCCCCGAAAACGGCGCGATTACGACAATCTTGTTTTTTCTCTAATACCAATATACGTTGTAGTTTATCGTATGCCGATGACATAGTCTTGCGTTGTTGATTCTCGTTAACCCTCAAAAACCACCACCCCTAGGGCCGTGGGCCCCAGATAATTGAAAAGGATAGGCCCATAAATATGCTCTGTAAAACGTTGTGTCGGTAGCTCCTCTTCCAAGCGCTTGGCCATATCCTGGTACCCACTCGTCAGGCCCGAATGCACGATGGCCAGCTCCTCCAAGCGTTGAAATTCGATCACAAAGTCCATCAACCGATCTACCGGCGTCCCTCGGCTTCGCGAGCGGTGAAACGACACGATTTGGCCATCTTCCATCATCAACAGCACACGCGATAGCCCTGTGGCCGTGCGCCGTTCATCGGCTACCAGCCCCGCACGGTTCAAATAGTCCATCTTTTCCACATGAAAAGCGAAATACACGCGAGGGATCATGCCATGGATCAAGCGTACAATGTCCGCTCCCGACATACCTTCCATCGCCGCCTGGGCGGCGGCCTCCACCAGCAAGCCCAAAGCCCGGGAAATGAACTGCGAATCGACGACATACACCTCGCAGCGCCCTAAAAAGCGCGCTCGCGCCTGATTCGCCGCCTGAAACACCCTGTTTAGATGTGAGGAGCAATGCACCGAGACGATCTCGTCTGCCTCCTGGCACAGCCGCTCATAGACCACAGTAAAGTGACGCGCATCGGGGGCGATGGGCACCGGCAATACCTTGTGCCTGATCATGTCGCGGTAGGCCTCAGGGCTGCGAAAGCTCGGCCCATCTTGGACGGTCTCGGTGCCCATTTGCAGACGCCACGGCACGACCTCGATGCCCAACCGCTCCACGACGTCGGGCGACAGCTCGGCCGAACTGTCGGTGACAATCTTGGCCTTGCTCATCTTGCACCCCTTCTCTCCATCCTGTTCATTCCGCTCTCTACTCCACGCCCAGGATATAGTAATAATGGGGCTGCCCACCATCCACCACTTCGACCTCTACACCAGGATATGCCTCCTGGATAGTATGGGCCAACTTTTGCGCCGACGCCTCATCCACATCTTCGCCAAAATAGATGGTGACGATCTCGCACTCTTGCATGCCGATGCGGGCCAAAAGCTCCAATGCCACGGCATCCACCTCTGTGCCGACAGTCGCCAGGTCGCCGTCCAACAGGCCGATGATCTGGCCTTCGGTGATGCTCAAGCCATTCACCTGCACCGAGCGCACCGCGCGAGTGATCTCTACGGTCTGCACTGCTTGGCTGGCCTCGGTCATGAGCGCGATATTGGTCTCCATGTCTCCCTGATAATTGAAGGCCAACAGGGCCGAGATACCTTGCGGAATCGTTTTAGTGGGGACTACGGCGACCGCTCGTTTGGAAAGGGCCACCGCCTGCTGTGCGGCAAGGACGATATTACTGTTGTTGGGCAGGATGATCACCTTGTCACTACATACGCTCTCCACCGCTTGTAGCAAATCCTGCGTGCTGGGGTTCATGGTTTGGCCACCGGGAACGATGACATCCGCTCCCAGACTCTCGAACACCTTTTGCAATCCCTCCCCAGAGGCCACGGCCACCACACAAATATCAGACAATCCACGAGCCGCCGCAGAGGTCTTGGACAAATGGGACGAGGCGACGGGTTGCGATGTAGCCGTTTTCTGCTCCATCGGCTGTCCGGCGTGGCGAGCCGCCTTAAATGCCTCATATTGGAGCTGCATATTCTCGACGACGACATCGGTGATCTGCCCATGGCTCGCCCCATAATCCAAAATACGGCCCGGGAAATCGGAATGCACATGCACCTTGACCGCATCCCTATCCCCGACCACCAACACCGAATCCCCCATAGCCGAAATATCGCGTCGAATCAGCTCCACATCCAGATCTGCCCCTAGAATGACGAACTGGGTATCGTAATTGTATTCGCCCCCCTCCGGCGCCAGAGCATGGGCGGCAGTTACCTCCTCCACCTCTCGCTCGGCCACCGGTTGCCCATGGATATAGCGCCAGACCCCTTCCAAGAGCAAGCAGAGGCCTTTTCCACCTGCATCTACCACCCCGGCCTCGGCCAGCACCGGCAACAAAGAGGGCGTGCGCTCGAGAGAGGCGTTGGCTTCTTGCAACGCAGCGCCCAACACATCGGCCAAGCCGCCCCCCTGCTCCGCCGCCCTGATCGCTGCATCGGCGGCCTCGCGGATCACGGTGAGCATGGTGCCCTCGACCGGTTTCATCACGCCCTTATACGCCGTGTTGGCCCCCTCGCGCAACGCCTGGGCCAGCACCATGGCATCAAAGGTTTCCAGATCATCCAGTGCTCGGGCAAAACCACGCAAGACCTGGGACAGGATCACCCCCGAATTCCCCCTGGCTCCCATCAACGCACCCCTGGACACCAGCCGCGCCAATTCCGATACGTTCTTGTAGCCGCGCTCTCGCGCTTCTTGCAGCGCTGCGCGCATCGTCAACGACATATTGGTGCCCGTGTCCCCATCGGGCACAGGGAACACGTTGAGCACGTTCACTTCGGCCACATGAGCATCCAACCAGACGCTGGCCGCGTGAAGCACTCTCCACAATGCACCCGCATCGACATCCTGAATATCG
>JACIWY010000669.1 GCA_014360745.1 Chloroflexota bacterium | reverse complement strand
TGGTGGCCGATTCCCAGGGAGAACCTCTTGAGGTCCCCTTGCGCTGGGTCGCGCATATTCGCAATTCGCCGTTACCCGCGGATACCGCTGGCTTGGCCCCAGGGAGGCGACAATGGTTGGGGGTTGTCGATACGGTCTATCCCATTGAATTGCGGGGGGCTGATAACCAGCCGGTGCATTGGGAGGTGGTGCGGTGGGCTATGGGGCTTCCCGACGGAGCGGTATTGGTGGTTGGCGTAAGTTTGCGTGCAGTACGTAATTTCCTTGCTCGATACCATGGGGCGGATTCTCCCTTGGCTGGTTTCACGCGCACCCCAGGGCTGCGTTATTCCGTGCTCTTGGATCTTCAAGGCTGGATGTATCTGGAGGCGAGAGGTGATGTCTCCCCCCTTGCTCCACTGGATGTGGATGATGTGCGTTTTGGGTTTCAGGGGATTCAGGGGCGCGGGGCGTTGGAGGTGGCCTTTCGTCCTGGGCCAGAGTTTGAGAGTTATTGGGCGGTGGTGGCGGATCTTCAAGAGGGGCGGCATGGGGTGGCACGCTCGTTATGGTCACGCCGGGTAGGGAGCTCCGAAGGGGCTATCGTGGTGGGGTATGCGCCGGTGCGTTTTGCGGAAGATCCTGGGCAGCCGCCTCGGGTCGTGGCTGGCTTGGTGTATGTGGACCGCAGTCTGCTCGTGGCGCGCGCCGGTGAACAGCAGCTGTGGCTGATGCTGGGAGTAGGGGGGCTCACCATTGGCGTCCTCTCTTTGGTGCTTTGGGCCGTGGGCGCGGTCATCACCAGACCTCTTTTGCGTCTTGTGGAAGATGTGCGGGACTTGCAGGCCGGGAAATATGAGGAGTTGCCTCTGGAGCCGGAAATGGATCAGGAAACCGTTTTGTTGCGCCAGACCATCGGAGCGCTCATCCACAGCCTCCGTTGCAAGGATGCTGAGATCGTGCTCCGCGACAAGATGGTAGAAAGTTTGCAGGCACGGGAGCCTGTGGCGTTGGAACTGCCGCCTGGCGATGGTATGGGTGTGGGGCTGGTGGGGATCAGCGCGGCAGTGGACCAACTGCGCGGGGTCATCGCCAAGGCCGCGGCTACGGACGCCGACGTGCTCATTGTGGGCGAGACCGGTACGGGCAAGGAGCTGGTGGCCCATGCCATTCATGAGTGCAGTCGCCGAAGCCTTGGTCCGTACATCACCATCAATTGTGGGGCGTTGGATGAAAACCTCCTCATGGACGCCTTGTTTGGCCACGTCAAAGGCGCCTTTTCCGAGGCCAAAGGTGAGCGCCAAGGGGCGTTTTTGGCGGCCAATGGGGGCACCCTCCTGTTGGACGAGCTCGGCAATGCCTCCATGCGCGTGCAGCAGGCGCTTTTGCGCGCCCTTTCCGCCCGCAAGATTCAGCCCCTGGGCAGTGACCGCGAGATCCCCTTCGATACCCGTGTCATCGCTGCCACCAACGCCAATTTGGAGGACATGGTACGTCAAGGCCTTTTCCGAGAAGACCTCTACTTTCGCCTTCAGGTACTCACCATTGCCACGCCGCCTCTGCGGCAGCGCAAGGAAGATATTCCCCTTTTGGCTGCCCATTTCCTGCAGGCAGCCTGCGAGGCCTCTGGCCGATCACCGGTGCTTCTGAGCCGCGGCGCCGTGGCGAAGCTGATGGCCTACGACTGGCCGGGGA
>JACIWY010000668.1 GCA_014360745.1 Chloroflexota bacterium | reverse complement strand
ATCCTCGATCTGCGGGCGGCGACTACGATCGAAGAGCTTGCCCAGCGAGCGCGAGACAAAATACGCGAGAAACCGGATATGTATTATATCTAAATAAAGGAGAAAAATGGCCAAGATATACCAAGATATCACCCAAACTATCGGTAACACCCCTTTGGTCGAATTGCGCCGCGTAACCGATGGAGCCCAAGCCACTTTGTTGGCCAAGCTCGAATCGTTCAACCCCCTTTCCAGCGTCAAAGACCGCATCGCCGTCAGCATGATCAACGCGGCAGAACGTGAGGGCAAGATCGGCCCTCACACCACGATCATCGAACCAACCAGCGGCAACACCGGCATCGGTCTGGCCTTTGTCTGCGCCGCGCGCGGTTATCGCCTCATCCTCACCATGCCCGACACGATGAGCGTTGAGCGGCGCAGCTTGCTCAAAGCTCTTGGCGCCCAGCTCGAGTTGACCCCAGGAGCCAAAGGGATGAGCGGCGCCATTCGCCGCGCCGAGGAGCTGTTGGCCGAGATTCCCGACAGCTTTATGCCCCAACAGTTCAAGAACCCCGCCAACCCCCAGATCCATCGCGAAACCACCGCCGAGGAGATTTGGCGTGATACCGATGGCACCGTCGATATTGTCGTAGCCGGCGTAGGCACCGGAGGCACCATCACCGGCGTGGCCGAGGTGCTCAAAGCGCGTAAACCCGAGGTCCAGGCCATTGCTGTGGAACCTGTGGATTCGCCGGTACTATCCGGCGGTCAACCCGGGCCACACAAGATTCAGGGTATCGGTGCCGGCTTTGTGCCCGATGTATTGCGCCTTGACTTGGTGGACGAAGTGCTCCAAGTCTCTTCAGCGGAAGCCATGGCCACAGCCCGTCGTCTCGCGCGAGAGGAGGGCATGCTGGTGGGCATCTCCTCCGGCGCGGCCGCGGCAGCGGCGATTCGCGTGGCCAGGCGCCCAGAGAACGCCGGCAAAGTGATCGTCGTTATCCTGCCCGATACCGGCGAACGCTACCTCAGCACCGAGCTCTTTCAGCAGGATTAATCTCACAGCGCTTGCCAGCTCACGCCTTAGGAGATCGAGCGATCCATGATGGACGACAGAACGACCGATCTGATACAAGATATACCCGATCTGGATAGAAGCAAGGTCGCGCACCTGATAGAGATCGTGGCCCGCTTGGAGCGGGTGGTGGTCGCTTTTTCGGGAGGCGTCGACAGCACCCTGCTGTTGGCCATCTGCTTGCGCGTACTCGGCCCAGAGAATGTGCTGGCCGCCACCGCGGATTCACCGACGCTGCCCCGCAGCGAACTCCAAGAAGCCCGCACCTTGGCCGCCGAACTCGGCGCCACGCACATTGTGTTCCCTTCCCAGGAGCTGCTCGACGAGCGTTTCGCCGCCAACTCGCCCGACCGCTGCTACTACTGCAAGGCCGAACTCTTTGCCCACCTGCGCCGGCTGGCGCAAGAACGGGGCTTTTCCGCTCTGGTCTACGGCGCGACCGCCGCCGATCTGGGCGATCATCGCCCGGGAATGCGCGCTGCGCAAGATATGGGCGCTCGCGCGCCATTATTAGAAGCGGGCCTGACCAAGGAAGAAGTGCGTGCTCTTTCGCGCGTCCTCGGGCTGCGCACTTGGAATAAGCCGGCCATGGCCTGTCTCTCCTCGCGCATCCCCTATGGCCAAGCGA
>JACIWY010000667.1 GCA_014360745.1 Chloroflexota bacterium | reverse complement strand
CAAAGTGCGGGCCAAGGCCTACGACATTGTGGCTAACGGATATGAGATCGGCGGGGGCAGCATCCGTATACACCGCCGCGAGGTGCAACAGCGCATGTTCCGTGCCATCGGCCTGAGCGAAGAAGAAGCCGAAGCGCAATTCGGGCATCTTTTGCATGCCTTTGAGTTCGGCGCGCCGCCGCACGGAGGGATCGCCCCGGGCATCGATCGCCTGGTGATGCTCCTGGCCGGCGAGCCCAACATTCGCGAGGTGATGGCCTTTCCCAAGACACAAAGCGCTGTCGATCTCATGACCCAGGCACCGTCGCCGATCTCAGAGAAACAATGGCGCGAGTTACACATCAAGCCCGATCTGTAGCGCATTAGCAACCGGAGGCAGTGGAGGGAAGCACCTTGAAAGCGCAAAAGGAGCTGGCCAACTTGGAGGCCGAGATCGGCCTCTCCTTTAGCAACCCCGACCTCCTTGCCCAGGCCCTCACCCACGGTTCCTATATCAACGAGTATCCCGAAGCGAACCTGGCCGATAACCAACGGCTCGAGTTTCTCGGCGATGCCATCCTGGATTTCGTCGTGGGCGAGTGGCTGTTCCACCGTTATCCAGATGCCGACGAAGGAGAACTCACCAGCCTGCGCGCTCGCATCGTGCGCACCCATTCCCTGGCGAACCTGGCCCGCGAGTTTTCGCTGGGCAACTATTTGCGGCTGGGCCGGGGAGAGGCGGCCAGCGGTGGGCGACGGCGGGCAGCCAACCTCTGCGCTGCCTTTGAAGCCCTCGTCGGCGCCATCTATCTCGACCAGGGTAT
Organism: Chloroflexota bacterium; assembly: GCA_014360745.1. GTDB lineage: Bacteria > Chloroflexota > Anaerolineae > UBA1429 > UBA1429 > JACIWY01. The sequence goes on along the minus strand of JACIWY010000667.1, from coordinate 889 downwards.
CGAGGTGGCCAGGCGATGGGTCGAAGACATCCTGGAACGCCACGCCGGCGAATTCGACGCCCAACGGCGCGCCAAAGACGCCAAAAGCCGCCTGCAAGAGTTCACCCAGGCTTATCTCCACGTCACCCCTTCCTACCGTCTGGTGCGCACCGTCGGCCCGGATCATGCCAAAGTGTTCACCTCGCAGACGGTGATCGATGGCCGGGTATGGGGCGAGGGCACCGGCACCACCAAGCAAAGCGCCGAGCAGGCGGCGGCCGCCGCCGCCCTGGAAGCGTTGCAATCTTCCGAGCTTATCGAACGTTCGACGACTTAGCCATGCGACTTAAACGGCTCGAACTCTATGGGTACAAGAGCTTTGCCTCCCGTTGCAGCTTTGAGTTCGGCGAGGGCATTACCGCTATTGTAGGGCCCAACGGCAGCGGCAAGAGCAATATCGCCGATGCCGTGCGCTGGGTGATGGGCGAACAGCGCTTCCGCCATCTGCGCGCCAAAACCACCGAAGACCTCATCTTCTCCGGCACGCGCCAACGTGCCCGCTTGGGCATGGCCGAGGTGAACATCGTCCTGGACAATTCGACCGGCTGGCTGCCCATCGATTACAGCGAGGTGAGCATAGGCCGCCGCGCCTATCGTTCCGGTGAGAACGAATACCTGATCAATGGTAATCAGGTGCGCTATCGCGATATTCTCGATTTGCTCAGCGTAGCCGGCTTGGCCCGTAGCACATACACCGTCATCGGCCAGGGCATGGTAGACGCGGCTCTATCCCTTCGCCCCGAGGAGCGCCGCGAGCTCTTTGAGGAGGCCGCCGGCATCACCCCCCATTTGCGCAAACGAGAGGAGGCATTGCGCCGCATCGAGGAGACACAGCGCAACCTGGAGCGGG
>JACIWY010000666.1 GCA_014360745.1 Chloroflexota bacterium | reverse complement strand
GGATAATTGTTCTTCCATGGTGGCCGTTTCCGAGGAATCAAAACGCGAGATCGAGCCTTCGTCACGCCTAACGCCGATCGATCACAAAACCCGCTCTCCGGCGATCCTCCGACGAACCCGACTAGCGCCTTTCTCCGCCCTTCACCACTTCCTCATTCCCTTCGCTTCCCGGCTTGGGTAAAGGTCGGGTGATGAGCCGAAGCTTGGGATCCAATAGCAAATAGGCATATGCCCAATTCAAAAGCGCGAAAAGGCGATTGCGAAAACCGATCAAATAGTACAAGTGCAGCGCCAACCAAGCCAGCCAGGCGAGAAAGCCGCGCATCTGAATCCCAAAGGCGTGAGCCACAGCGGCGTTGCGGCCGATGATGGCCATCTGTCCCTTGTCTCGATAGCGGAAGGGCGCCATCTCTCGCCCGGATTCTTGGGCCAGGATGGCGGCAGCGACATAGGCGCCCTCTTGCATGGCCACCGGCGCCAGCATGGGTAAAACCTTGCCCCCTTGCTCGACATGGGCCATATCCCCGATCACAAAGACGTTGTCGTAATCAGGGTGGCGCAGATCCGGCCTGACGATCAGACGGCCAACGCGGTCCTTCGCCCCGGGGAGCGTTTCCGTCAGAGGGGCAGCCCTGACCCCGGCCGCCCAAAAGAGGGTATAAGCGGCGATCTCGGTGCCATCGCGCAGCACGACACCGTCCGGCCTGGCCTCGACCACCGGCTGCCCTGTGCGCACTTTGACGCCCAACCGCTCTAACCTGTGCCGCGCGTATTCGCGCAAGCTGTTCGAAAACAAGGGCAGCAGGTTGGGCAACGCCTCCACCAATACGATACGCACCGAGTCCCGTTCGAGTTCCGGATAGTCCTTGCGCAGGGCATGGCGTACCAATTCCGCCAGGGCTCCACTGAACTCGACGCCGGTGGGCCCTCCGCCGACGATTACAAAGGTCAGCAGCGCGGCCCGTTTCGCCGGATCGGGCTCTATGCTGGCCCGCTCGAAACAACTCAGGATCTGGTTGCGCAGATCGACGGCGTCATCCATATCCTTTAACGTATGCGCAATACGACGCACCGCATCAAGGCCATAGAACTCGGAGGCGCTGCCCACACTCAAGACCAAATAGTCATAGTCAATGGGCCCGCTATCGGTCAAGACCCGGTTCGTGCCAAGGTCAACTCCTTCCACCCTGGCCAGGCGAAAACGAACATTGCGCCACGAGCGAAAGATCGCGCGGATGGGATAAGCGATGTTCTCCTGTTCGACGCTGGCCGTGGCCACTTGATAGAGCAAAGGATGAAAAAGATGATAGTTGTATTGATCCAACAACAGCACCTCGAGCCCGCTGCCGGCCAGCCCCTTAGCAGCGCGCAACCCGCCGAAGCCCATCCCAGCAATCACCACCCGCGCCATAGCCATCCCTCCGACATCTACAATCGTTTCACATAACAGTGTACCGGCAAGCGCCCCAAGCGTCAACGTCCAGATTGCAAACTTGGTCAGAACGCCTCTCAAGTGTAGAATACGCCCAACTTCAAAGCGTAGACGAATCGATGCCTTATCTATCCTTCTTGACATTGGTACTTAAGCGAACGCGAACCCGTTGGGTTCTTTTTTTGCTTTCTCTTTTAGGCACTGCCTTAACTGTCGGTCTAGTCTCGGCCATTCCCATTTTCACCGAGTCGGTAGGTTTCGGTAT
>JACIWY010000665.1 GCA_014360745.1 Chloroflexota bacterium | reverse complement strand
CGTTATATAGGCTGACGTTGCCCGAGACCACGGGGCAGGCCATCTCACGGCAAGCCGTCGCCATTCCGCGCACAGCCTCCTCCAACTCCCAAAACTGGTCCGGCTTTTCCGGCGAAGGGAAGTTAAGGCAATCGGTCATCCCCAACGGCACGGCTCCGCATACGGCCAGAGCTCTCAGACCTTTGGCCACGGTCTCTGCCCCTCCCGAAAAGGGGTCGAGGTGGCATTTCCACGGGTCGCTCTCCATGACCAATGCCAAAAATCGGCCGTTTGGCTTTATGCGCAACAGCGTCACGGGCGAACCCGGGCCGACGATCGTGTTTATCTGCACCATGTGGTCGTATTGCTCGTATATCCACGACTTATCCGCCCAGTTGGGGTGAGAGAGCAGAGAAACGACTGCGTCTTCCCATCCCTTGGGAGGCTTTATCTGCTCGGCGCCGAAGCTCTGTCTGGCGTTTAAATCTTCGGGAGGCAAAGAGGGCCACGATATTTCGGGACACTCTCCTCCCAAGAGGGAGGCGGGCACATCGGTGACCACGTTGCCTTTATATTTGAGGACGAACCTGTCGCCCGGCGTCGTCGCGCCTATCGATGCGCAGTTCAACCCCCACTTGGCGGCAACGCTCTCCACGAGCTCTATGTCTTTTTTCTGCACTATCAGGAGCATGCGCTCTTGTGACTCCGACAGCGCTATCTCCCAAGGGGCCATCCCCTCTTCTCGCAGGGGGACTCTGTCGAGCTCTATGACGACGCTGACGCCGCTCTTTGCGGCCACTTCGCTGGCGGAGGATGTGATACCGCCGGCCCCCATGTCCTGCATGCTGACGACCACGCCAAGCTCGACGAGCTCCAGGCAGCATTCGACCAACAGCTTCTCCGCGAAGGGGTCGCCGATCTGGACCTGCGGGCGGCTGCTTTTCGTCTCATCTGCCAGCTCCACGGATGCAAAGGCGGCGCCGCCGATGCCGTCTCTGCCCGTGGGGGATCCGATCAGGACCGCCACCTGTCCCGGGGCAGCCGTGGAGGACTTGATGACGCGGTCCAGCCGCACCAAGCCCAGACAGAAGGCGTTTACGAGGGGGTTTTCATCGTAGGAAGGGTCGTAGGCCGTCTTGCCTCCAACCGTAGGAACGCCCACGCAGTTGCCGTAATCGCCGACCCCCCTTATGATCCCGTCTGAGAGCCGCCTCGTGCTTCGTGCGCCCTCTCGGCCGAAGAACAGCCCGTCCATGGAGGCGGTGGGTCGTGCGCCCATCGCAAGTATGTCCCTGATTATTCCCCCTACGCCCGTGGCCGCCCCTTGATATGGCTCGACCGCGGATGGGTGGTTATGGCTTTCTACCTTGAAGGCTGCACCCCAACCGTCTCCCACGTCGACGATGCCGGCGTTCTCTCCGGGGCCTTGGACGACGCTCTTTCCCTCCTTTGGGAATAGGCGGAGGAGGCGGCGCGTCGATTTATAGCTGCAGTGCTCTGACCACATGACAGAAAACAAGTGCAGCTCGGTCTCGTTGGGCTCTCGCCCGAGCCCTTCTACGATGGCGTCGTATTCTTCATCTCGCAGTCCCAAGGTGCGATAGTTCAATGTGCACCCCCTCCTTTGATCCACTCGCTTATGGATTGCCACATGAGCGCGCCATCTACGGAGCCGAGGACGGGCTGGCGCGCCCGTTCGGGGTGCGGGATCAGCCCGAGCACGTTGCCGCCCACATTCACC
>JACIWY010000664.1 GCA_014360745.1 Chloroflexota bacterium | reverse complement strand
CGGCCTGTTCTATTGGGTGATGCTGAACAAAATGGCCGGCGAAGAGGCGGTTTGGCGCGCCGCCGACGAAGCATTGTCATTTCTCGATGAGAGAGGCTATGAGCATGTGCTCATCGAGCTGGCCAACGAGATCGATGTCGTCGTGCGACACACCCCTTACGGCTTCTTTGCCGCCGATCGTGTGCACGAGATGGGTCTGCGGCTGCGCCAAGCGCACCCGCGCTTCCTGTATTCGACCAGCGGGGGTGGCGTCAAGGTAGAGAACGGCCAGGGTATGCCTTCGCCACAGATGGTTGAGACATTCGATTATGTGCTTATCCATGGCAACGGCACGCGCCCGCCGCAGCTCGAAGCGGCGATCCGAGCGGTGCGTGAGATGCCCGCCTGGCAGGCGGCGCCCAAGCCGATCGTCATCAACGAGGATTCGCCGGCCGTGCCCAACCTGGACGCCGCCTGGCGCAACTATGCCTCGTGGGGTTACTATGATCAGGGTTTCGAAGGGCAAGGGGAGGACCCCTATGTGCACTATGCACCACGGCCGCGCTGGAACACGGGGCCTTACGAAGAGCTGAACGGTTTTCAGACGCCTCCCGTGAATTGGTCGATCAACACTGACTTTAAGCGCCGCTTCTTTCGGCGCGTGGCCGAGATCACCGGCGCCCCCGCCGCTCAGAGATAGAGTGTAAGGGGAACATGACCCAGGACATCGATCCGGGCGCGGGCGAGCGCCGTATGAAGCGCGAACGACGCACCATCGAGGCCATGATCGCCCTCTATTGCCGGCGAAGGCATGGCACAAAAGGTGCGTTGTGTGGGGATTGCCAAGAGTTGTTGGGTTACGCTTTGCAGCGGCTCGCGCATTGCCCCTTTGCCCCACAGAAGCCGACTTGCGCTCGTTGTCCGGTGCATTGCTACCGGCCGGAGATGCGCCGGCGCATTGTGGAGGTCATGCGACGCACGCGCAAGCTCATGTTCCTGCGACACCCTATATTGACGTTTCGGCATCTCTTGGATGCGTTGGGCGGCCCTACAAAGCGGGCCGATAGGGGGTCTGGATAGTGTCTCCGCCTTTCGTCATGCGATTTGTGTAGAGGGAGGTTATCGTGCCCAAGAGGCTCATGTGTGTTGATCGTGAAAAGCTTGCCTGGCAGGAATATGAGGAAGAGCCATTACGGGGCGCACAGGTGCGCATTCGCACCGAATTTGCCGCAGCCAAGCACGGCACCGAGATGGCGCTCTACAAGGGCTATGCCCAGGCGCGCGGCATCTATGATCGGGAATGGATGCTCTTCCGGCAACCCCCGGAGCCTCGACCTGCTTATCCGGTGGCGATGGGGAACATGGTCGTGGGGAGGATAGAGGAGGTCGGGCCGGAGGTGCGCGAGCTCAAGGTGGGGGATCGGGTGTGCGCCTACGGCGCGTTTGCCCAGACGCGCACCATCGAAGAAGCGCGTTGTTGGAAGATGCCCGAGGGAATGTCCTGGAAATCGGCGGTGTGCCTCGATCCGGCCGAGTTTGCGTTGGGCGCCGTGCGCGACGGGCGGGTGCGGGTGGGGGATGCGGTGGCCGTGTTCGGTTTGGGGGCCATCGGCCTTATGGCTATCCAGATCGCCTTGGTCGCCGGCGCTGATGAGATACAATGCCCGCCCCTTGTCCCACACGTCGCGCAAGATGCGGGCAAAGAGACGCAAGACGCCGCGACTCTTGTGAAAGCCCTGCAGCG
>JACIWY010000663.1 GCA_014360745.1 Chloroflexota bacterium | reverse complement strand
CGCCCTAACAAACCCTCCGTCCAGTCATCGTGCTCGACCCCCAGGTCGTTCACCACTTCGACGACGCCCTCTTGTGCAGCAGCGATCTCTTCCGCCGCCTCTTTGATCTCCTGGCTATCCACGCGCCCTGTGAGCGTCACCACACCGCTCTCCACGGTCACATCGATCAAAGCCACGTCGGTGCGCGCATCAGCGGCCAGCGCAGCTACCACCCGTGCCCTGATACCTTCGGCTGTCACCAAACGGTTCTCCACATCGATAACCCCATGAACGGAGCGCACCAAGGATTCGACCTGCCGCTTGATCGCCACGCTGGGCACGGTGCCCGTCAGCGTAATGATCCCATCCTGCCAGGTGATATCCACAGCCTCCCCGCTTATCCCGGCCCGCCGAAGGGTAGCGCGAATTTCGTCTAACACGTCCTCTCGGTTGCGCAGGGCATATTGCGGGCCTCGACGCAACTCTTCCTCTGTCAGCTTGAGCAGGATACGCCGCTCCCCCACTTCTTCTACTGCTTCAATGGGCACCAAATACGACTGGGCGAAAAAGCCGCGATCGACCACCAGATGCGTAACCCGACCCGTCTTCCTATCCACCAAGACGTGATCCAGTTTGCCCACTTGGCCACGCCAAGTATGCACGGGAGTGCCTCTCCGAAGCGGCACCCTTTCATCCGGTATACCCTCATGCACATGATAGGCGATCATGGGCATCACCGGCCAGGGATATAACCAGCCCTGAATCGGTTGGCGCACCACCTTTATATCGCCGGGGTACTGATCGTCCAGAGGCACATTGCTGGCCGGGACTTGGAATTCCCGCTCGTGAAATTCGGCCATTTTCTCCACATCTTCCTTGGACAGATCCAGGTACACCCGCTTCTCTTCAGCTTCTTTGATCGCCTCCAAAGGCACGACCCGGTCCGTGGGCAAGAGCCAACCTCGTTCGACCACGATATCCGTGACACGCCCGGTATGTGGATCGACCACGAGACGCGACAATCTCCCACATGTGCCATCTCGACACTCTACCATCGCCCCGATATTAAGCTCAAGCGCCATTTGGACCCTCCTATGCCCTTTATCTATCTCAATACACACGAAAACAGCAGCCAAAGGCCGTGTCCGGTAGGGGCGCCTTACTGCTCCGCACAAACGACGCAGCCGCCTGCACCGGTCGAATGGCCAATTCCTGTCTATTTTTACTATACAGGCGGGCTCCGTCAGCGAACGGTGAAGATCGTTGGAGATAATGTCGGAAGGGGTTGGAATTTCGTTGGCGCAAAAACGCAGAGGCCTTGCTCACCAACTCGGCACGGCCAGCGAGGTCAGCGGTCGGTATAATCGCTCCACCTGCGCCGTATCCAACTCCATTCCTACGCCAGGGCCTTCCGGCACTAACAGATAGCCGCTCTCGTAACGCACTCGCTCTTTTACCACATCGTCGAGGTATAACAGCCCTCCCGTCATATCGGAGGGGTAATCCAGATTCTCCAAGACCGCGCCGAACATGGCCTGCGCCGCCACTCCGATCGATAACTCTTGTGTCGTCCCCACCAAGCACGAGATCCCCGCCGCCTGGGCAATGTGCGCCATATGCAGCGCAGCGGTGAACCCGCCACATCCCGCCAGACTCAAATTAAAAATATCCACCAAGCGATTTTGGGCAAAAAAGAAGGCCTGCTCCACGCTATGGATGTGTTCGCTGATCGGCTTGGGAATGCGGCTGCGCAC
>JACIWY010000662.1 GCA_014360745.1 Chloroflexota bacterium | reverse complement strand
AGTGCGAGGTCTGCCGCCTCCATGGCCAGGGCGAAGCGAGGGGGGCCTCCCTGATGATCGGCGGCAGGGAAGAAAGGCGTCCCTGGGGGCACGTTAGCCAGCGCGGCAAAGCGCAGGTTGCCAAATCCTGCCTCGATCTGTGCCGCCTGACGCATGATCTGCGCGGCTATCGTGATCGCTTCCCCCTGGACAACGCCACGACGCAAATCGACAATCTCCACGGTAGCCAAGACGGCCGTGGTGGCTTGGAGGATTTCGATGACCTGTGGCCACACATCGCGGCTTGCAGGGCCGAGCGACAAGTACTCGAACCCTGCTGCGATGCAAGCCGTCTCCAAAGCGACGGCCCGCTCGGCCCAGCTCACGTCTGACTTCGCCGGGCTATACTCCCTGAGCAGCGATGTGGCCAGGCGTATCGTCTGCACCTCAATATCGGCGGTGGCAAAGGCCTCGCGAGCCATCCGAGCAAAATGGCCCAAGCGGGCCAACTCCGTCTCTTGGCTCCTGACAGGTATATCGGCCAGGATGGTCACAGCGCGGATCTTCAATGCTCCTCCTTGAAACGTTCGATGATGTCGATGATCAACCGCACATCCTCCCGTGCTGAGGCCAGGGGGGTACGCGGTTCGGTGCGGTTCACTATGCAATCGTGGAAATGGCGCAATTCGCGCCGGAAAGCGGTCTCCCAGGCCAATGCCGGCTCGAGGCGATAGCTTACGCCCTCGTCATCGATCCCCTGTACCGTCACCTGCGACAGAATCCCTCGCGCAAAGCCGGTGGGATACGAAAGCAATATCCGTCGATCATCCCCATAGACTTCCAGGGTCTCGCGAAAATCCCACAGGTCAGGTAAATCCACCCAGGTGCATACCGCACGTGCTCCTCCGCGATACTGAAGCACGAAACTCACTGCCCGTCCCTCTAGCCAGATCTCGGTGTACACCACCCGTTCGGGCAGCCCCAGCATGAAACGCAGGCCGTACAAGTCGTGGATCATGCTCCCGGCGAGCAGGAAAAAGGCCCGTTCGACCTCGGGGGCCACGTCGCCGATAGCCTCTCGTCGGGCTGCGTCGCGAGCTTCGCGGCGTCGAGCAAGCGCTTCTGGGGGTACATCGTCGAAAGAGCGCACATCGAACTGGGCGAGGTGCAGAGCGTTGTTGGGATGCAAATGATTAACCTGCACAAAGCGGATATTGTCCATCCTGGCCACTCGGCGTTGGGCATACTCGTAAGCTGGGTCAAAGATCTTCATGTAGCCTACCTGGGCAATGACACCGGTGGCGCGTTGAGCGGCGAGCAAAGCCTCTATTTCTTGCTGGGAAAAACAAACGGGTTTTTCGATGAATAGGTGTTTGCCTGCCTCCAGAGCGGCGAGTGCCACTTCGGTCTTGGGGTCGCTATGGCAAAGGAGCACGGCGTCCACATCGGTGGCTAACAAATCGCGATAATCGGTGACCCATCGGGACACTCCGAACTTGTTGGCTACATACTCGGCAGTGCCGGCCGACACATCGCAGACACAAGTCACCCGATATTGCTCATTTAAGTCGATCAGGTTAGGCAAATGGTGCACCTGAGCGATGGCTCCGCAACCGACAACGCCGATTTTCACGGGGTTCATGGGACAACTCCTCTTTGCCGTCTCTTGTTGTTCGCTCGAAGCCAATTCTCTCAAAGGCCCTCATCGGCAGTGCGGGCAGCCAGGTCGTTCCAGGCTTGAGCTTGTTCAAAAAGGCGCAT
>JACIWY010000661.1 GCA_014360745.1 Chloroflexota bacterium | reverse complement strand
TTGGATAATGCGTTCGGCGTCCAGCTCTTGGGCGCTAATTTCTTGTATCATGGCTCCCCTTTTCTCTATGGTCGACGGGTTCTGATTTTATTGTACCCGGATACCGCAGGACAACAAAGAGCGGCTCGGCGGCAGACGGCTTAAGCCGCGGGTTGGTGCTTGCTTGCCGAATGTTCACTCGCCGGCCTTTGATTCTTCTATTGGCGTGGTGGCGCGCAAAAAGCCTAAAAACATCAGTATCGCGCCGAACAGTTCAGTCAGGTAGAGCGCTACAGGCACCCCCAAGCGGCTAAATATGCCTCCAAAGGCTGGCGAGATGGCCCCGACGGCGATGAGGATGCTGCCCAGGGTGCGGTGCAACAAGATACGCTTGCGCCAAAAGAGATAAGCCGAATAGATGGCGCCCCCTACGAGGGTGACCGTGCCGTATAGATTAAAGAAAGGGGTCAGGATGCGCACGCCGGGTGTGATGATAGCGTGACCGCTCAACTCGCTGCCGGTGTGAACGCCCTCGGTCATGCGGGTGGGATCCAGGTCGGCGCCCCCGACACGTATCGCGCCGTATATGGAGGCTAGGACGAGCAGAATCGTCAGGATGTCAGCATTCTAGCAACACTTTGATCGAGCCGCTTCGTTTATCTTGTGCCGTACGCACCGCTTCTTGCCATCGTTCCAGGGGGAAACGGTGGGTGATCAAGCCATCGATATCGATGTCGCCTTCCAGCAAGAAGCGTGCGGTCAGATCATAGGTCGAGATGCGCTTGCCCTGCCATTCCTCCATACCGTGCCGGTAAAGACCGACCAGGTTCACTTCTTGATACCATACCGGTGTGAGATCCAGACGCATGGGCTCTAAACAAATGCCGGCCAACACCACCGTGCCGCCAGCCCTGGCCCAGCGCAGGCTGTCCTGTAAGGTATGAGCGGAGCCGACGCAATCGTAGACAATGTCAAATCCCCCAAGGATGGTTCGCTGCCCCATGAAACCCGTGTAAAGTCGTCCGCCGGTCAGGCGTGCGGCCGCTTGGTAAACATCCCCTTGCAGAACCTCGTCAGCGCCCAGCTTGGAGGCCATCTTTTGCTGTTGAGGATAGCGGGCAGTGATGGCGATAAAGCTCTCGGGTGCCAGAGCACGTAGCGCGCCGACGACACCAAGCCCAAGGATACCTCCGCCGACCACCAACACCTTTTCCCCCGCCAATGGCAGCCGACGCAGGGCCGTGCGCACCGCCACGGACAGCGGTTCAAGGAGCGTCGCTTGATCGTCGCTCAAGCCTTCTGGCACGGGATAAAGCTGGCTCTCGTTGGCAACCAAGCCATCTCCCCAACCCCCGCCGATGACCTGCCCTCCTTGACCGAGCGAAGCGTTCTCGCACAACCAATAGTTCCCCTGGCGACAATGGCGACAGGGCGGATCCAGCTCCTGGCTGAGGCAATTGGCGTCGGAGGCACCGAGGATTACCCGATCGCCGACGGCTAACGAGCCCACTTTGGGGCCGGTCTCGACCACTTCGCCGACGACCTCATGGCCCAAATAGATGCGCGCCGTGCCCGGCAAAAGGGCGGGGGCAACCCGTGGGTCAGCAGTGACGTGGAGCAGATGCAAGTCACTGGCGCAAACGCCACACTGTCGGTTGCGCACGCGTACCCAGCCTGGGCCAGGTAAAGGCGGCTCCGGCATATCTACCAGTTGCGTGGGGGATAGGGCCGAAAAAACCACCCCCGGCCAGATCCGGCGCAAAGC
>JACIWY010000660.1 GCA_014360745.1 Chloroflexota bacterium | reverse complement strand
GGCGCACGCAAGAGATCGTCTACGATTTGCACCGCCTGCGCCTCGCCGACCAGATCCCCTTCTTGCCGGTGTTTGTGGATTCGCCCCTGTCCACCAACGCCACCGAGATTTTCCGCCTTCACCCCCAGAACTATGACACCGAAACCTACCGATTCATGATCGAGCACCGGGATCCTTTTGGCTTTGAGCAACTGCGCTATATCCGCAGCGTCGAGGAATCCAAAGCCTTGAACGACCGCCATGAACCGATGATCATCATCAGTGCTTCGGGGATGTGCGAGGCCGGCCGCATCCTGCATCACCTAAAGAATAACATCGAGGACAGCCGAAACACGGTGCTCTTTGTGGGCTTTCAAGCGGAACACACCCTGGGGCGGCGCATTCTGGATGGCGCCGAGGAGGTGCGCATTTTCGACGAGATGTACCGCGTCCGTGCGCACATCGAATCGATCGACGGCTACAGCGCCCACGCCGACCGCGCCGAGCTGCTTGGCTATATCCAACAACTGAATCCGCAGCGCATCAAGAGGACCTTTCTCGTCCACGGAGACCAGGAGAACGCCTTTTCTCTGGCTCGCGGGTTAGAGGAGCTGGGTATGCGCAAGGTCCGAGTGCCCGAGCCAGGCCAAGAGGTCAAAATTCGAGAGGGATAACGGGGAGCGGAGAACGCCGCTCGGCTTTTTATTCGTCGGATGAGGGCTCTGGGCCGGTTTCGCCAAAGGGGAATTGGGCCGTGTACTGCCAAGGACCATTGGGCTCTTGCAAACAAAGCCATATCTTGTCCACGGTGAACGACGCTTGTAGATCCCTGGTGGCCGCCGCGCGCATGAATTCGGCCAGCCCCTTGTCGACGAGATTGAGCGCCAGTGTCACATGGGGCTCGTACTGCTCCTCGTTCCACCTGAGGATACGCTCGTCCTGCATGTTGATCAGCCCGCGGGTGGCGCGCAATAGATCGTAATGCAGATCGACGATGCGGTTGCAATCTTGGACGCGCAGATAAACGGTGTTGTCGTCCTTGGTCTGAAAGGCGCTCAGGCCTGAAATATACACCTCAAACGGTCGCCAGCGTGCGCACACTTGTGAAACCGGCGTGAGCGAGCGAGGATCGATGCCGTCGGCCAGGAAAAAAGGCCCCAAGACGGTGATATGGTAGCCCATCGTGGGTTTGGTCGCGCCGGCTAGCCCCAAAAAAACGTCCTCGATGCGGATTTCGACGGCACGGGGCAACCGCACGACGAGCACATGGCGTGTCTTTTCCTGTGTCTCCCTCACCGGTTCCCCCCACTTGCTTCAAGCGTTCTGCCCGAGGCGACCGCTTTTGCAGATGGCCCTACCATTTTAATCGGGAAGGCGCCCGGTGTCCAAGCGAGACGCGCTGTCCCTCTGGCGCAGGGCGGACGCATGCTCGTCAGAACCGGTTCCGGGGGCAGGGGGATCCTTCGAGGGATGAGCGGCCGAGTACCTAGCCGGAGCGCGGGCGTCCTCGCCCGCCAACCCTGCGGGGCGGAGCCCCGCGTTCCCTATCGTTTCTGCCATCGGGTATGGTATAATGGACGCCAAAGCCAAAGGAGTAAGAAGAGGATATGCGCGTTCTGATATCGACCGAGCGCGGTTTCCCGGCGCCTGCGACCTGGGACCGCCTGTTGGCCCGCGATCCTCGAGGACATCTGTTACAGACTTGGGCTTGGGGCGAGCTCAAGGCCGACTTTGGCTGGACGCCGGTGCGTCTGGCAGTTACCCAA
>JACIWY010000066.1 GCA_014360745.1 Chloroflexota bacterium | reverse complement strand
CCAGCCCCATAAGGATTGCTCGTGCTGCCCACCATCGCCGTATCCCCCGCCACAAGGGGCGCGCACCACGATGGGGGCCGCCCACTTGCCGCCCGAAAACGTTTCGACCTTGGCCGCCTGGTTGAGCAGGGCGTCCATACACACGCCCAAGAAATCCACCATATACAACTCGACGACCGGGCGCAGGCCGGCCATGGCGGCAGCGACGCCAGCGCCCAGGAAGGCGCTCTCGCTGATGGGGGCACCACGCACGCGCTTTGGGCCAAAGCGCACCAGCAAGCCGCGCCGCAATAGCGGAACATCCTCGCCGAAAATCACAATACGCGGATCGTTGGCCATGGCTTGGGCGAGGGCATCGTCGATTGCCTGGGTGAAGGACATCGTCTTCATGAGGGCTCCTCCGCCAGGGCCAAGGCCAGCGCATCGTCTATTTCCCGCGCGATGCGGTCCTCGAGCTCCTGCAAGCGCGCAGGGTCTGAGCGCAGGACCTGGCGCACTCGCCGGAGCGGGTCATGGGCCGCATCGCAACGCGGATCGCGCAAGGCGGCGAGCACCACCACAAGCACTTGGCGCAATCCTGCCAGGCGTTCGCGCAGAACGGCTCCCTCAGGCCGCAAGAAGGAGCGCATAAGCGGAAGGGCCATACTGGGCATCTCTTTGAGCGGGTTACGCACGGCTCTGAGCAGTTGAAAACCCAAAAAGTGGCCCTCGATGTGCACACAGCGGGCACGCAGGAAGGCCGGCCCCTGGGCGAAGCGGACGCGTTCGATGGCTTGGCCGGCCGCTTCCCATACGGCGAAGACGTCGCCCCCGTCCACATCCGCCGCCGGGAGGCCGAACGCACGCACCCGCGCAAGCAGGTCTCCGCCGGTCACCCCCTCCGAGGGGGTGGTAATAGCCCAGCCATCGTCCTTGCAGACAAACAAGGCGGGCACGTTCCACACAGCGGCCAGATTCAGCGATTCCAGCAACATACCCTGGTTCATTGCCCCTTCCCCGAAAAAGGCCACGGCGATCGTCCCGGGGCGCAAATGCTGCGCTGCCAAGGCCAGGCCGACTGCGGTGGGCCCCGGCGCGCCGACGATCCCTGAGGAGACGGTCAGATGCTCCGGAGAAAAGAGATGCATATGCCCGCCCCTGCCCCCGCACAGCCCATCCGGATAACCGAGCAGCTCGCGCAGGATAAGGATGGGATCCACGCCGCGCATGAGCAGCGCCGCCGTGCCGCGATGATCCAAGGCCAGGGCGTCGCCCTCGCGCAACCGGGCGACGACGCCGGCGATGATCGCCTCCTCGCCCGTTCCCAGGTGCATCTCGCCCGAGATCAGGCCATCTCGCCAGAGCTTGGCGATGGCCTCCTCGAACAAGCGACTTTTCAGCATAAGCGCATAGAGCGACCATATATCGGCTGGCATAACGACCTCCGCCAAGTGGCCAACGTTCCTTTAACTCACAACCTCCTCCTGAATACGTCGGCGCAACTCTTCGATCTGATGCGCCAGGGCCTCATCGCGCTTCCGCGCGTACTGATGCTTTTTAAAGGCCAGCTCGGTCGCATTATCGACCAAGTGGCGCCAGGCCCTTTGTCGCGCGCGATCGCCCCTGCCCAACAAACGCAGGCGATGCATCGTCCGCTGACGTGGGGAGGTCACCACGGCCAGTTGTTCCGCCGTCAACAAGCCCGCCCGGACTTCTTCCGCCAAATAGGTTTGTAACCATTGCTTCTCGCGACGCCAGGCCAGGACGATCATGCCCAAAACCAAGGCGACGCCCAGCCAATCCACCAGGAAGCTGAGCAAACAAGAGCCGCTGAGGACCAAAAGGCCGTTATGGAAAAAGTGGGCCGTCACCGCCGCTCCTAGGCCAAGCAACACAAACCCCCACCGTCTGAGCGCAGAACTCGCCTGAACGCCCAGGCTGAGGCCGACGCCAGCCAAGGCGGAGAACATGGCATGATTCAGGCCAAACATGACGGTGCGCCCCAATGCGATGGATAGCCAGGAGAGAAATCCCGCCTCGACGTTACCCCAGAGATAGAACAGGTTCTCGGTCATGGCAAAGCCAAAGCCGACCAACGAGCCGTAAATGATGCCATCCAGCACGCCGTCAAACTCATAGCGCGACAGCCCCCAGACACCCAAGAGAGCCAACGCCTTGAGGTTCTCTTCCACCAAAGGGCCGACGATGCTCGTGCCTAAAAAGGCATCGTATTCCGGCGCCAGGGCGCTGAGCGGGACGTCAAAGGCCAATTCGATGATCACGGCAGCGATGACGGCGGGCACCGCGCCCCAAACAAAGGTCGCCAGGAGCAGGTGAAAAGGCTCTTTTTCGTAGCGATCTATGCGCCAGACGAGCCAGACATAGAACGCCGTGGGTAATACAGCCACGGGGATAGAGAATAATAGCAACAGAAGGCCATACATGGTGCTAACTCCTCGTTTTGCCGGTCAACGTTGAACCAAGGGCCGGTGCTTATAAAACCTGGCCCAAGAGCTGTAGAAATGCACCAGCGGCGAGGAGATTCCTCCGCCAAGACATCCGCCTCGCAGGCTCTCCATGAAGCTCGCCGCATCCCCAAAGGGCGCCATATCGACATACGCCCGGCCGATCTCGCGCTTGTGATGGGCATCGCTACCGGCGCCCAACGGCAAGCCCTGTTGGGCTGCCCAAGCTATGGCACGAGCGTTGTCTTGGGGCAGCAGAACGCGAGCATTGAGCCCCTCAACCGCATCGACGAAGGGCAGTATATCGGGCAACGCGGCGGCGCCCAGCGCCGAACTACGCAACCGGTCAAAAGGATGGGGCAGATACACCAGCCCACCCTGCTCACGGATGTGTTGCGCCGTCTCGACGGCCGACAAGCCGGCAGGGATACGCTCATGAATAAAAAGGCCAATCACCTCGCCTTGCCGTGTGGTCACTTCCTCGCCGACGATGATCGGCAAATCGGCGATCTCGCACAAGGCCAAGGCCCCGGCGATCTCATTATGGTCGGTAATCGCCACCGCGCCCAGTCCGCGCCGCCTGGCCCAAGACAACACCCCCTCTGGCGCCGTCAGGCAGTCGGGAGAATAGATGGTATGGACATGCAAGTCAACCTTCATCGCGCTTGCCGCCGTTCGAAAAGAAAACGGGCAACACTAGGTGTTGCCCGTCTCGTCAGGATAAAATATTCTCACTATCCCTGATTGGCGCGCTCTGCGCGGCGTTGCGCCTCCGCCTTGATGGCGTCAACCAGGTGCGCGGGCACGATGTCATAGTGTGAAAACTCCATCGTATAAATACCGCGCCCCTGGGTCATGGAACGCAGATCGGTGGCGTAGCGCTGAATCTCGGCCAAGGGCACCAAGGCGGTGATGATGCCGGTGCCACGGGATTGTTCCATGCCCAAAATCTGCGCCCGTCGCGTGTTGAGATCGCCCATAATATCGCCCATAAATTCTTCGGGCACGGTAACGCGAATCTTGTAGACCGGCTCCAGGAGCACGGGGCCGGCTTGTGGGATGGCGTTGCGGAAGGCCAGATGGGCGGCTAGCTTGAAGGCCAATTCAGATGAATCCACCGGATGTGAGGAGCCATCGTACAACGCGCAGCGAAAATCGACGGTCGGATAACCGGCGATGACGCCCTCCATCATGGCCTCGCGGATGCCTTTTTCCACCGCTGGGACATACTGCTTGGGCACCGAGCCGCCAAAGATCTCGCTGACGAACTCAAACCCCGCGCCGCGCTCCAGCGGCTCGAAGCGGCAGTACACATCGCCAAACTGGCCGCGACCACCGGTCTGCTTCTTATGGCGCCCCTGCGCCTGGGCCGTCTTGGTGATCGTCTCACGATAAGGGATCTTGGGCAGGTCGGTGTCCACCTCGACACCGAATTTCTGAGCTAGACGGCGAACGGCCAATTGAATGTGCGAATCGCCCATGCCAGAGAGGATCGTTTCGCCGGTTTCGGCGTTGCGCTCCACGCGCAAGGTGGGGTCTTCATCCACCAGGCGCGCCAGGCCTGCACTCATCTTGTCGAGGTCGGCCTGTGTCTTGGGGAATATAGCCACGGCATACAACGGCTCCGGATAGACCACGCCGGGCATACGATAGGGCGCGCCACGATCGCCCAAAGTGTCGCCCGTTGTGGTAACGGTCAGCTTGGCCACCGCGCCGATATCGCCGGCTCGGACTTGGGGCACTGGTGTTTGTTCCTTGCCGCGCACGCTGAACAACTGCCCAAGCCGCTCCTCTTCGTTCTTGTTCACGTTCATTACGCGCGAATCAGATTGGATGGTGCCACTAAAAACGCGGAAATAGGACAACTTGCCCACAAAGGGGTCGGCCAACGTCTTGAATATTTGGGCCACCAACGGCCCGGCGGGATCCTGCTCGATCACCTCGCTCTCGCCGGTGGCCACGTTCACCGCCCGGCGTTCCACCGCCGAAGGTTTGGGCATAAAATCGATGATAGCATCCAACAATCGGATGATGCCCAAGTTCTTGGTCGCCGAGCCGGCGAGCACTGGCACTAGTTTGCCCTCGGCCATCCCCTGAGCCAGGGCCGCACGGATTTCGTCGTTGGTCAATTCCTCGCCATCGAGATATTTCATCATCAGCTCATCATCGACCTCGGCGGCGTATTCCATCATCTCCACCCGCGCCTCCTCGGCCTGCTCTTGCATACCAGCTGGGATGGCGGTGCCCTCGCCCTTGGAATCGAGATACGCTTTCATCTCGATCAGATCGATCACGCCGGAAAACATGGACTGAGAGCCAATGGGCAATACGACGGGCACAAAAGTCTTGTCGAACTTGGTACGCAGCTCCTCCAGCACATTGGCAAAGTTGGCATTGTCCCGATCCATCTTGTTGATAAAGACCAGGCGATGGGCCAACTCCTCTTCGAGAAAGCTCCAATGCAGCTCGGTGCCCACCTCGACGCCCGAGGCCGCGCAAACGACCACGATCGCGCCATCGGCCGCGCGAATAGCCGTCTTGACCTCGCCCACAAAGTCAGTGTAACCGGGCGCGTCCAACACGTTGATCTTGTGCTGGCGCCATTCGCACGGCAAAACCGACGTGTTTACTGAAAAGCCGCGCGCTTGTTCCTCTTCGTCATAATCCGAGACGGTGTTCTTGTTCTCAATCGTCCCCAGACGGGTGGTCGCGCCTGTATCGAAAAGCATGGCCTCGCTCAGCGATGTCTTGCCGCACGAGCCATGACCAAGCAGCACCACGTTGCGTAGCTGATCCATCTTGTAATCCATGAAACGGAACCCCTCCTAAACTTGGCGATGCTTACCCGATCGATTATAGCACAGTGGGCGGCAATTACCAAGACTTGGCTTACCTTGATGCACCGGTTGCCATACCCTTTGACCCATGCTAAGATGAGCTGAGCTTGGACTGCGATCCCGCCGGGATGAGGGATAAGCACAATCGATGGCAGTACCCGAAACCTCTTCAACCTCGCGAGCGGCCAGCGCTGCCCAGGGGGCTCGGCGTAGTGTGCGCATACTCATTGTGATCCTGGGGCTCATGGCCTTGGGCGGATTGTTGCTCTTGGCGCCCCTCGCCTTGCTGGCGCGCAACCTCAGGACGAACGTCAACGATTTGCAAAGCGAACTGGGGCATGCTCAAACGCGCATTGCGACGGCCAATACGCCCGGCCCCACCACCCAGGCTCTTTTGGAACAACTGGGGCGCTTCAAAGCGGTGGCCCGGGAACTGGAGGCGGCCCACTCGGCGGTGATCCCGGGATCGTACGACTACCCGGCGGTCATGGCCGCTATAGCTGCCTATCCCCGCGAGAAGGTGACCCTGGATGGGCTGGCCCAATTCGGCGACCAAATCACGGTCGAGGGCCGTGCTGCATCAGAGGCCGATGTCGCCCTCTATGCTCAGGCGCTCGAGGCCTCGAACCTCTTTGAGCGGGTAGTCGTACGTTCTATCGAGCCGATCCCAGGGCCCGGCCCCAGCCCAGGCCTGATCATTGGCCCCAGTCCATCTCCCTCTCTCCCCGAGGGTAACCTAACCCCTACTCTTGGCGTGGTCGCAACGCCGGCACCGACGGGCACGGTCGGCCTTCCTCCCTCGGCGGAGCTCGATGCCTTTGAACCCGATGACACCGAGCCCAAGGAGATCTCCATCGGCCAGCCACAGACGCACACGTTTAACCCTCTTTATGACCGGGATCAGGCCACCTTCTCGGCCCAGGCAGGGTTCGCCTATCGCGTTTATACCGCCAACCTGGCCCCCGGCGTGGATACCTATCTCGTCGTCATGTTGGGTGGGATGCCTTATGCCAACGACAACCGCGCCGCGGGCGATCTGGCCTCGGAGGTATTGGTGCCCGGGCCGGCGTCGGGCACCTTGCCGGCAACGGTAACGGTGACCAATCGTGGCCAATATGGCCCGGATAAACAGTACCAGCTTATTGTAGAGCAGGTGCTCCTTACCCCCACGCCCTCGCTATCGGCCACCGCAACCGTTGTCCAACCGACCTCGACGCCGATACCGGCGACCACTCCTAGCGCCACCATTACATCGCCGGCGCCCACCGCCACAGTCCCGCCTATCCCCAGCGCCACACCAGAACTGCCCGATGCGTTCGAGCCGGACGACATGGCGCCGGTGCCCATCGCCGTAGGCGAAAGCCAGCAACACACCTTTTTCCCCTTTAACGACGTGGACAAGCTCACCTTTCTGGCCAAGGCGGGGCGTCGTTATCGCGTGTTCACCTCTGATCTCGCCGTCGACGTCGATACCTACCTCTTTTTGCGCGTCGGCCCGGACACCCTGATCAATGACGATGCCCAACCCGGCACCAAGCGCTCGGAGGTGCTCTTTGACGTGACCCTGGGCTATGATGTGCTGGTGCGCATAGAGGTCTACAACCGTGGGGAGTATGGCGCCGCCAAGAGCTACCGCATCGCCGTGGAAGAAATAGCGCCCCCGCCCTTGGCCTCCGATCCCTATGAGCCCGATGATCCCACCCCACGGCCGATTGCGATTGGGGAAACCCAGACCCATACCTTCCATCCGGCGGATGATGTCGACAAAGTCATCTTCTTGGCCAAGACCGGGCGCAGCTATCGCGTCTCCACCTTAAACCTGGCCCTTGGCGTCGATACCTTGCTCAACGTTTTTATCGCCGATCAGGTGTACACCAACGACGATCGCCTGCCCGGCGATCCCGGCTCGCTTGTCACGTTCACCGTCCAAGTACCCTACGACGTCACCGTTGTGGCCGAGATCCGCAACCGAGGGCTTTTCGGCGCGGACAAATCCTACGATATCAAGGTAGTGGAAGAGCCCGTTCTACCCGGAGACAAGTACGAGCCGGACGACGAGACGCCCAAACCCATCGAAATCGGCGAGTGGCAAGATCACACTTTTTGGCCTCATGACGACTTGGACAAGGTTACTTTTCTGGCCACGGCGGGACATCGATATAACATTTCGACCAACGCTTTGGCGCCGCATGTGGACACCATCCTCATCGTGCAGGCGGGAGGCAACGTCTATGTCAACAACGACCGGGTTCCGGGCGACTTGGCCTCCGAGGTCAGTTTCGAGCTGCCAATAGGGAGCAGCGACCTTATCGTCGAGGTGACGATCGCCAGCCAAAACCGCTACTATGACCCTAATGCCCACTATAGCCTCGTCGTCCAGGCATCCGAGTTGGGGCCTACCCAGACGCCGACGTCCAGCACCGTCGATAACCGAGGGTTCCGGCCGCGGGGGCCGGGGCTGGCCGCCTGGGGAAGAGGGGAAAGATTGGCTCAGCACATTGCGGCTCAACAAATAGAGCCCTCCACAAGCGGCCCGGTGCGCTTTGCCCTGTTGCTCGAGCCCAAAACCCGGGAGATGCCCTAAGATGAGCGCCCTGCAAGGTTTTCGACAGAACTTGGATCAGAACCCACGCCGTTATTTGTGGATGGCGCTGGGGCTGAACGCCTTTGTGGGCCTCATCCTGCTCATCTTTGTCTTGCTGGCCATATGGCCCTCACTGCGCGACATGGGCCTGCTGAGCTTGGAAATGGAGGTGACTCAACAGGCATTGGCCGAGGCGGAACGCGCCTCGGCGGCCACGCCCGAGGAGCTACAAGCCGAGCTTGAAGCGGCCAAGAACGCTGTTGCCCAGCTTGGCGCGCTCTTTTTCAGCGCCACCCAGGCGACCGAGATCGCGCAGAGCCTTTACACCTATGCCGCCGAAACCGGCATCGAGCTTGTGAGCTTGGATACCGACGCAGCGGCCAGCCCGGCCGGAACAAATACCTACCAAATCCACACCGTGCACGTCCAAGCCAGGGGGCCCATAGGGCAATTGCTCCTGTTTCTAACCAGGATCCAAGTGGCCAACCAGCCAGCCGCCCAGTTCGAGAGCCTGGCCATTCCGACGGCAGATGAGGAACCCCACGAGTTGACGCTGGATCTTTTGCTGTACACCTCGCCTTATGCGGCTTTCGGCGGCAGTCTGCCCGCACCCTCAGGGCCCCCGACAGCGCCCGACACCACGCCCGAATCGATCACCCAACTCAAGGCCGATCTAGACGCCGCTTGGGAAGCCCAGGATTGGCCCCAAGTGCTCGTTGTGCTCCCCAAGTTGTTGAACTATTCGCCCGACGACGCCGAGCTATTGGACAAGCTGTATGCTGCGCGGGTCAATTACGGCTATCAGCTCTTGAGCCAAGGGCAAGAGCAACAGGCCGCCACTCAGTTTTTGCTGGCCCTGGAGATCAAGCCCAACGGTGCCGAGGCCCTCGACGCGCTGCAAAAGCTCTCCCGCGCCCCCGAAGTGCCCGCCGAGCCACGACCCTTAGCTGTAGTCACGCCCACAACTCTGCCAGCCACGGCTCCGACGGCTATATCGCCAACTCGCAACCCCTATCTGGTCAAGCCGGATAAATGGCCGACGGGTTGGCCCTGGCCTCCCGATCAACGCCGCTAGGATACCGACCTGACCATCCGAAGCCATTTTGGCGCATTTATCGAGTATCCGTATAATTCTTTAATATGCGGCCAAGTTACCATTCCCCTGTCTGTGGGGATGCTTTTTAGCGTATGAGCTGACATTGGTTGTCAAGACAAACACCGGCGTTTACCTCTTGCAGTGAGAGGGATGTGCCGGTGTTTTTTGTTACGTCGCAAAGGTGGTGCCGGTGGAGATGAGACGGAGCTCGCCGGTTCGTGCACATCGGCCCGTCATCAAGGAGAGCGACTGGTCCTATTGGGCCATAGAAGAAGAGTAGGAGGCAGCCTATGGCAAAAACCATAAAAAATCAGGTCGCACAAGAAAGGAGAGAGACGGTGGCGTATACAGTCAAAAACGAGAAATTAAAGCAATGGGTCCACGAGGTGGCCGAGCTCTGTGAACCCAAAGAGATCTATTGGTGCGACGGCAGCCAGGAGGAATACGACCGCTTGATGTCTCAGATGGTCGCCCATGGCGCGGCCATCGCCTTGAAAAAGCGCCCCAACAGCTTCTTGTTCCGTTCCGACCCCAGCGATGTGGCCCGCGTCGAGGCGCGAACGTATATCAGTTATCCCGATAAAGACGAAGCCGGCCCCACAAACAATTGGATCGACCCAGTCTCCCTGAAAAAGACGATGCTCGACCTGTACAAGGGCTGCATGAAGGGCCGCACCATGTACGTTATCCCCTTTTCCATGGCCCCCCTAGACTCGCCTATGGCCAAGATCGGGATCGAGATCACCGATAGCCCCTATGTGGTGTGCAACATGCACATCATGACTAGGGTGGGCCCGCAGGTCATCGAAGCGCTCGGCACAGACGGCGAATTTATCCCCTGTCTGCATTCGGTGGGCGCCCCGTTGGCAGAAGGGCAGGAGGATGCCCTCTGGCCCTGCGCGCCCATCGAGAAAAAATATATCAGCCATTTCCCCGAAGAGAACTTGATCTGGTCGTATGGCTCCGGCTATGGCGGCAACGCCTTGTTGGGCAAAAAATGCCTGGCCCTGCGCATCGCCTCGGTGATCGCGCGTCGCGAGGGATGGATGGCCGAGCACATGCTCATCCTGCGGCTGATCAGCCCTGAGGGGAAAGTATATCACATCTGCGCCGCGTTTCCCTCGGCTTGCGGCAAGACCAACCTGGCCATGATCCTGCCCACCGTGCCGGGATGGAAGGCCGAATGTCTGGGCGACGATATCGCCTGGCTGAAAATCGGCCCCGACGGCCGCTTGTACGCCATCAATCCCGAATCGGGCTTTTTCGGCGTGGCCCCTGGCACCTCGCACGATTCGAACCCGGCGGCGATGGACACGCTGGAAAAGAATTGCATCTTTACCAACTGCGCCTTAACAGACGACGGCGATGTATGGTGGGAGGGACATGATGACCCCGCACCGGAACATGCCATCGATTGGAAAGGCCGCGACTGGACACCCGACAATCCCGAGCCGGCCGCGCACCCAAATGCGCGCTTTACCGCGCCTGCCGCTCAGTGCCCGGTGATCTCACCCGATTGGGAAAAGCCCCAGGGCGTGCCCGTCGACATCTTTATCTTTGGTGGGCGCCGCACTCGCGTGCAGCCATTGGTCGTCGAGGCTTTTGACTGGGATCACGGTGTGTTCCTAGGGGCCACGGCGGCCTCGGAGACGACGGCGGCCAACATCGGCGCAGTGGGCAACCTGCGACGCGACCCCTTTGCCATGAAGCCTTTCTGCGGCTATAACATGGCCGACTATTTCGCCCACTGGTTTGCCATGGGCGATCGCCTAGGCGACAAAAAACCGCGCATCTTTTATGTCAATTGGTTCCGCAAGAACGACGAGGGTAAGTGGCTGTGGCCCGGCTTTGGCGACAATAGCCGCGTGCTCAAGTGGATGTGCGAGCGCATCGAGGGCAAGGTGGGTGCAGAAGAGACGCCCATCGGCTATATGCCGCGCCAGGATGACCTAGACCTGACCGGCCTCGATTGGCCGATGGAGCGCATCGCCGAGGCACTGGAGGTAGATATCGAGGCCTTCAAGGCTGAGGTACCGGATATGGAACAGCATTTCGCCCAGTTCGGCGCGCGCCTGCCCGAGCGGATGAAGATACAGTTTGAGGAATACAAGAAGCGGCTGGGCCTCTGAGGCCACGAGAGAAGGTATAAAGGGCCAAGCCTTCCAGGGCTTGGCCCCTTTTTAACCCGCGAAGAGAGCTTGGCAAGGGTTGCCGCGATTTCAATTGCCGCCCCCCTACTACCACCGAATCTCGACTCTACACCCCCGTCGGGCGCTCTCGATGGCGCCAAAGACCATGGCCAAACTCTTGATATTGTCTTCCGCAGCCGTCTCCGGCGCCCCCCCATGGCGCACGCAGTCTATGAACTCGCGAATGACGCCGGCGTGCCCGCCCGACTTGTATTCCGGCTTGAGCGGCGGGAGCTCGGCCGGGCTGGGCCAGAGCGGAGCCAACTCCGAGCGAAAGCCGCCGCTAGCGACAACCCGCTCGCCGCGCAGGGCATCGGCGCCATCCCACAGCAAGCTCCCCTGCTGCCCAATAGCCCGCCAGTCGCATTCCCAGGTGGTGTTCAGCCCCTCAGCACACCAACTTCCCC
Organism: Chloroflexota bacterium; assembly: GCA_014360745.1. Taxonomy (GTDB): domain Bacteria; phylum Chloroflexota; class Anaerolineae; order UBA1429; family UBA1429; genus JACIWY01. The sequence continues at coordinate 1,018 of JACIWY010000066.1, read as the reverse complement.
TGTAGGTATAGACCAACCCGCCGGTCATCTCAAACACCGCCACCGCCGAGGCGTCATGATCGTACCAGCTTCCGGGCGGGTTCCACTCATGGCAGTATACCGACAGCGGATCGGCGCCGGTGATAAAACGTGCCTGATCGAAAGTATGAATGGCCATATCCAACAACAAGACGTGCTCCATATGATCGCGGAACCCGCCAAAGTGGGCGCCGATGAAAAAGTCGGAATGAAGCGTCGTCAACGGCCCCACGATGCCGGAGGCGATCACCTCGCGAAAGCGGCGGATGCGCGGGTCGTACCTGCGGTTCTGGATGATGGCCAAGATGCGGCCGGCCTTTTGAGCGGCAGCCACCATTTGGCGGGCACGGTCCATCGAATCGGCCAGCGGCTTTTCTCCCAAAACATGACAGCCATGCGCCAACGCCTCTAACGTCACCGGCAAGTGGGCCTCGGGCACGGTGCAGTTGAACACGGCATCGGGCACCAGATCGTCCAGCATGGCCCCCAGGTCAGTGCCGATGGCCACCTCTTGCAGAGCAAACTCGGCCGCACGGGCGCGTGCGTTCTCCTCGATGAGATCGACCAGCCCCACGATCTCGACATCTTCCATGTCGGCGACGGCCCGCAGCCAGGCCCGGCTGATCCCCCCGCAGCCGACGAGAACGGCTCTGACGTGATCCATATTGATCTCCTGACATGGTATGAGGTACCCGGCACTCGCAACGCCCGACGCCGGGTCTCCGAACGCTTACCCCGGCTAGATCACTTCCAGCGCGTCCTTTTCCGGCAAGGGCGGGAAGGGCGCCGTGGGCAACGCCTGATACCAGTAAGCCACCGAGGCGATGTCGTCCTGCAAGGGCAGGTAGCGCCGATCCGCGCGCCAACCCAACGCCTGGATGGTCACCCGTAGGTCGCGCTGGAAGCGGATCGGATCGACGATGTGCCAGCGATACAAGCCAAAGCGTTGCTGAGAGCGATACACACCGTCGGGCCGGATCACCTGGTGCAGCCCGCTATA
>JACIWY010000659.1 GCA_014360745.1 Chloroflexota bacterium | reverse complement strand
GGGCCGTCGATGCGCACAGTGTGCACCTCCGGCCCCGAGGCTGTGATCAGGTTTTTCATCAAAAAGCTTTCTACCAGCGTGCCCACGGCGCCCGGGCGCGCGCCCTCGCCCCGGAAGCGCACCAAAGCCACGCTGGTATCGTCTCCTTCCATTTCTAGAAAGCGCTGCGGCGCCCGCAACGCTTGCACTTGCTCGATTTCGCCGATGAGCATGCGCATCGTCTCGAAATCGTGGATCCCACCGGACATCATGATCCCGCCGGCCGCGGCCCGCTCGTCCAAGAACCAACGCCGCTCTTCCAGAAAGGAGCGGCGCAAGTAGCATTCGCGGGTCATCTGAATGAGCGCCGGCTGGCCGATGACGCCCTCTTCCAACAAGGCTTGGATGCGCAAATACAAGGGATCAAAACGCACGTTTTCGGCCACCATCAAGATGCGCCCTGCGGCTTCGGCGGCGGCGATCATGGCATCCGCCTCTTCCAGCGTGGCTGCCAGCGGTTTTTCCACCAAAACATGTTTGCCGGCGTGGAGCGCCTCGATGGCTATCGGCGCGTGCAAATGATGGGGCAGGCAGAGGGTGATGGCTTCTACATGAGGATCGTCCAGGGCGCGGCGATAATCCTCCGCGACCTGCGCGGTGCTCGAAAGCTTGGCCACTTGATCGGCGCGAGAGCGCTCCAAGTCAACGGCCCAGCGCAGCGTCGCGCCTGTATGCAAAAAGGCCAGAGCATGGCGCCGGCCGGCCCAACCGCATCCCACCACGGCGATGTTCAGGCTCTGTTGCATACTCTCCTCTCCTTTGAACCCCCCGGTAGGTCGCTCATTGTGTCGGGCCCGTCTGACAGTAAAGGCTCAGTACGGCGGCTCCGCCGGCCCGGTATACCCGCACATCCCCATCCTGGGCGAGTTCACCATGGGCATCGGCAGGCCATTTCACGCCCACAGAAGATACACACTCCCCGCGATTGTATACGTGTTGACATAGAATTTATCCCATAACTCGGAAAGAGTTAAACGCGGATTGGAAGATTTTCAAGCTTCTGTACAAGCAGCAAATCTTGAATTCTGCGTTCCGATAACATTTTCATCCTTGGGCGTTCTGAGGGGCACTTGCCGGCCACCTCCGTACTTACGGCGTATATCAGATTATAGGCTGCTTATAAAAGGGGTCAATCTGGCACCAAGGGTGATTATATACCCAACTGGAGCGCAGGGCTCCGCCCCACTTGGCCGACGGACGAGAAAAGGCGCGCATCGCGGACGTCCGCGCCCTAACCTGCTCGCTCCCATTACCCTTTGGGAGACGATTCTAGAGAGTTGGTTCTGCCCTGTGCTCGTGTTTTGTAGCGTTAGACGTATTGTATGGCAGCGAGTATAATGTCTTCGTTCAGGCGGGTCGTGGCGCGTTCGCACAGCGGGCAAAGAGGAGGTTTTTAATGAATGTCTTTAATCGCATCGTTATGATTATCGGTATCCTAATTTGGCTATTTCTCATACTCTTTTTGATGATTCGGCCTGAGGATGCCATCAGCTATCTGCGGAGTGGGCTTCAACTCTTGGAAGAGAACGCCTTCGATCCAGACTTTTTCTACATCTATCTTGGCATCCTGGCTGCCTTGGAGCTCATTTTGTTGATCTTGCTCTGGTTGGAGATCCGACGTACTCGACGCAAAACGGTGCGTATCAAGACCCAGAGCGGCAGCTCGGCCGAGCTGCAGATCCAGTCCGTGGCGCAGAGCTTGGAATATCGCAT
>JACIWY010000658.1 GCA_014360745.1 Chloroflexota bacterium | reverse complement strand
GGACAAGTTGGAGCTGATCTTTGAGGAATTTGCGCAGGCCGATCCGGCGCTGCACAGCCGCGGTGGGGCCGGGTTGGGCCTTGCCTTGAGTCGCCAATTCGTCAAGCTACACGGCGGCGCGATGTGGGTACAAAGTGTGCTAGGGCAGGGAAGCTCGTTCTATTTTTCGCTGCCCCTGCCGGGCGTCGCGCAGGGAGCGCTATTAAAACGTCTCCCCGACCGCAGGCGATTCGATATGGAAGCGGCCCCCATCCTCGTTGTCGACCCCGATCCATCCATTCCCGAGATGCTCAGCCGCTACCTCGGCGATCACCCCATCATCGGTTTGACCGAACCTGGCCACATCCCCGAGCTTGTGGAAAAAGAGCATCCTCTGGCGATCATCGAAAATCTGCCGCCCGACGCGCCCGATGAAAAGTGGCTCGGCCCGCCGGATCTGATCAGCGCCCGCTATGGCGTGCCTTTTTTCCGCTGTTCTATCCCCAGCCCGAGTTGGTTGCGCCAAGCTTCCGGCTTTGACGATCTGCTCACCAAGCCGCTCGCGCGGGCCGCCCTCGATCGCATCCTCGACAAATACGGCCAAGCTGAAGGAAGCCGGCTGCTCGTGGTGGACGACGACCCAGGCTTTGTACGCCTCTTGTCGCGGATGTTGGAAAAAGATCCTCGCGTCGCGCATTTGTTCGTCGCCTATGGTGGCGAGCACGCCCTGCGCCTGGCCCGGGCCCAACGTCCCGATCTGATCCTACTCGATTTGCTCATGCCCAACATCGACGGATTCCAAGTGTTGCAAGCACTGCGCAGCGAGCCGCACACGTCCCAGATCACCATCGTCGCCGTGACGGCCACGAGCTATGCCGAAGAGGCTTTGCTGCGCCACGGCAGCCGGTTCGTCCTCACCCAAAGCAATGAGCTTTCGACGGGCACCGTGGTCGATCTGTTGAGCGCCGCGTTGAAACTGGTCGAACCCCATTACGTACAAAGGGATGAGCCGGCCACCGCCTCCAGCATGTGAAGCAACGTGGCCCGATCCACGGGTTTGTGTAAAAAGCCATCGGCTCCTAGAGCGGCGGCAAGTTGAGGATCGTTAATAATAGAGCAGACGATGACCCGCGCTTGCGCACCTTGGGGCCGTTGGCGCAGCATTTGCAACACCTCCCAGCCATCCCTGTCGGGCATCATCACATCCAGGATGATGATATCCGGATAGATCTCTTCCACCAGCGACAGGGCCTTGTCCCATTCGGTAGCGCTGTAGACGCGATAGGGCTGGCCTTCGAGGTAACGCTCGAACAGGCGGACAAGCCCTTGGTGATCGTCGATAATGAGCAAAGTGCGCTGGGCGGCCAGAGGAATGGAAATGGAGATATGCACTATGCCTCCGCCCACATCGAGCACTTCCCAGGCGACATCCAGCGAACTCAAAAGCTCTGTCGCCACGCCCAAGGGTTGATCGGGTTCAAGGCTTTTGGTGGGCATCTCGGCGCAATACGAGATGCGCACCATGGCCTGGGCACCGGCCCGCCAGAGGGTTATCGGCAGGGCTTTCCCTTGATGGGTGCGGATGATGTGACTGAGAAGGTTCAAGATCGCCTGGCGCAACATCACCCGGTGCACGGCCACGTACAATTTTTCGGTCGAGGCAGGGGTCCATTCCAAAGCGATCTGGCAACGGCTGGCCAACGGGCGAACGCAAGCGACAACCTCGCCGAGCATCTGTGCCAGGTCGACGATTTGCCGATCAGTAGCCGAGAGGCGCTCGACTTCACGGCGTAC
>JACIWY010000657.1 GCA_014360745.1 Chloroflexota bacterium | reverse complement strand
ACTTGCGAAAGGCCGGGTGCTCGATGACCGTGACCACCTCCGGCACTTCGCCCAGGGGGAACATGCGCCGCAGGCCGCGCCCCAGGGTCTGTTCGGGCAGGATGCCGGACTTGGCCGAGTAGGGGCGCAGGGGCACGATGGTGGTGACGTTGCGCACGTCCCAGCCCTCGCGCAGCATCATCACCGAGACCACACAACGGAACTTGCTATCCGGGCTATCCAGCTCGCGAGACATCTCGCGCAGTTCATGCAGGTCTTCCGGTTTCATGGCCGTTTCGTTTTCGACGAATTCCTTAAAGGTGCGGCCGCCGCGGGTGACACGCTTGATGCGCCCCTTTAGGCGCGTATGGATGTTCAGCACGCGGCCCTTGAGCAAAGGGAAGGCGTCGCTATCCAGATAGGCGGCGATCTCGTTGGCCGCCTTGGCGTCCTCGGTCATGACAAAGAGAACCGGTTTGCGCACCCGGCCCAGTTCTTCGTGGGTCCTGGCATAGCGCTCATAGCCGAGTTGCAGGTGCATGGCATAGCGCTCGTGGGCCGGGGTTTTTTTGTCGCCGCGCACCACCAGCTCATCCGACTCGCCCAGGACCGGCACTTTGACGATGCCGGCGTCCACCGCCTCGCCCAGAGGAAAGTCCACCACGATGTGATGAAACAGCGAACCGTCGTTGTGCTTGGGCGTGGCGGTGAAATCCAGTTGCAGGCACAGCCCGGCGTTGCCCCGCTGCCGGCTTTCCTCGTGTAGGGAATCGATGGCGCGGTTCCAGGCCAGGTCGGGGTCGTGCAGGTGATGGGCTTCGTCGTTGAGCACCATCAGCCGCGGGTGGGCGCTGATACGCCGACGTAATCCCTCGCCGGTATCCAGCGCCCGCCCACGCACCACTTCAGGGCCAAATATGGACTGCTGAAGCCGTGCTTCAGCAGTCCAATACAGGCGATGGATGTTGGTCAGGTAAATAGCGCCGGTGGTGGTCGCGCCGCCCGGCGCGTCCTGCAACACCACCTGCATCTGAAAGTCGGGCCGCCACTCTTCGGGGATGAGCGGGTCGCTGTAAAAGATGGCGCAGTTCTCAAAGTCGTCCCTCAAGCGCTCGTAGACAGTCAGGTTGGGGGCGATGACCACAAAGTGCCGCGCCAGGTCAGAATCCGCTTCGTACAGGCTGTGGAAGTAGCTCCAGACGATGGCCAGGGTCATGATCTTGGTCTTGCCGGCGCCGGTGGCGATCTTGGCGCAGTATTTGGCCCAGCGATCCTGCTCCGGGAGGATGCCCAGCGCCAGGTCGGCCAACTGATCATCGCCAAATTCAAAGAGTAGTTCGGCCACGTTGCGCACGCGGCGCACTTCGTAGAGGTAAATGAAGGTCTCAATGGCCTCGCGCTGCGCCCAGTGATAGTGGAAGGGGATCGCCTCGCCGCGTTGGTCTGCGCTTTGGACTGCGGAAGTCGTACTTCCGCAATCCAGGTGCTCGTTTTGGAACCAGTGATGGAGCAGCGTGCGCGTCGTCTCGCTCGCGCCCGGATAATCGGCGCGGCGCCAGGCGTCCACCTCGGCGCGGATGGCGCGCACCAGGGGCACTTTGCTGGGCCGCCGGCCAGGGGCAATGACGGCCGGCTGGCCCCGCTGCGGGTTGGGCACTCGATGCAGGGTCGGCTCTTCCCAAGGCTTGAAGAGCGGCTCCAGGGCAGAGGCGTTCTGTTGGGTAACTTCAAAGGGCATAGCTACTCTACTCTCCTTTGGACTGCTGAAGCATGGCTTCAGCAGTCCAAATCGGGTATATT
>JACIWY010000656.1 GCA_014360745.1 Chloroflexota bacterium | reverse complement strand
AGGGCCTCGCTCTCTACATCCCTTGGAACCCCGGCGCCCTTTTCTATCGACAGGGACACACCAATACCTTTGACTGGATAGGAGACGTTTTGGAACGGGTAGCAGGTTTACAGCCCATAGGCGGCAACGTGCCGCCTATGGTAGAGATTACCCTTCTAGAGCAGCCGGCCAAAGTCGGGGGCCACTTGCTGCTACATCTGGTCAACGGCGCCGGGCACATGGGGGTCACGTTCTACGAGCCGCCCACGTTGAGCGATCTGACCGTTTCACTCCATCTTCAAGAAAAGGTGACGCGCGTTTTCAGCCTGGTCTCCGGCCGAGAACATCCCTTTCAGCGACAAGGTGGAGAATTGACCATCCAGGTGCCCAAGCTCGGAGCTTTTGAGGCGCTCAAGCTGGTGTGCGCATAAGGCCCAGCCTTTATCCCTTGAACGGATGATCCCGAAACACTGGGAAGGCCCTGATCTTTTCCTCCGGCCAGCCTAACATGTGGCACTTTTCCCAAATGTAATAGCAGTAATCCTCAAAGGCCACCGCGCCGGGCACGCGGTGATCGACACCGGGCACAAAGCCGCCCTCGGCGACGACGGGCTCAAGGCGCTTCAATTCCTTGAGGATCGCCTCGCGCCCCTGGTGCAAAGCGAACTTGTTAAAGCCGCCGCGGATGAGCAACTCGCGCCCATACTCCTTTTTGAGCGCCACCGGATCGTTGCCGGGGTTTACCTCCAAGGGGAACATGCAGTTCAAGCCCACATCCAGCCAGAGCGGAATCAGCTTTAGGATGCGGCCATCGCAATCGGTCCAGATGACATCGATGCCGTGTTCGCGTAGCAAGCGCATCACCGGGCGCATATGAGGCATAATCCGCTCGGCGAAAAAGCGCGGGCTGAGAATGGGGCCGCTGTTAAAGCAGATATCCTCCCAGCCGCCGGCGGCGTCAAACCAACCTCGTTCCAGGATCGGTGGCAACAGCTTGAGCAACATGTTGGCCAGATGCTGCACCATCTCTTCCAAAAGGTCGGGATCATCCATAGACATGTAGGCGATGCCCTGAAAACCGACCCAATCGCGCACCCAGCCGATGAATGAGCCAAAGTTGGTCATGACCGGGTTCGTGCTGTAGCGGCTCATCTGTTCTTTGGCGCGCAGTTCCTCCTCTGGGATTACCCGCGCCGGGTGGTCGGGGTCGAGGAACTCGTCGCGAAAGGCCTCCCAGCTTCGGCGATCGTGGATGGGGAATTCCAAAAAGTGGGGGATCGTGCGAATACGCCCGCGCTGCTCCTGGCGCAGCACGCCTAACCCATCGCGATAGGTGATGGTGTCTTCGGTCTCTTCGATCACTTCGCGATCGCGCAGCGGATAGGCGCCGATACGCGCCGAAAAGCTTTCGAACTGTTCCACGCCAAAATATTCTTCCACAGCACGGTCGGGGATTAAACCGTCAGGCCCTCGCAGCGACTCCGGCAGGTAGCCCTGCCGCATCCACTCCTGTTTCAATTCCTCCCAATAACCGAACTCGATGTGCGAGACATAGTCCACCTGCTGATAGTGCATGACGCGGTTCCAGCGTTCTCGTGCGGTCAAATCGGCCCCGAAACGTCCCTCGCCCTGGCGGATATCGGTCATAACTCCCTTCTCCTTCGTGCCATCGAGATTCTGTAGCGCCCATGATACCGCTTTGTGCCCATCTGTCCAGTCACACGACCATCGCACCCCGAACCGGGGCGTGGGGCTCCGAGCTGTAAGGCAAGCAGGCAAGGGCGCCCATACCACAATCATTACTC
>JACIWY010000655.1 GCA_014360745.1 Chloroflexota bacterium | reverse complement strand
GTGTCGCGATTGGTGGGCGCGCCTCCCGGCTATGTGGGCTATGAAGAGGCGGGCCAATTAACCGAGGCCATCCGCCGCCGACCTTATACCGTCGTCTGCTTTGACGAGATCGAAAAGGCTCACCCCGAGGCGTTCAATATGTTGCTCCAGATCATGGAGGACGGCAAACTCAGCGACGCCAAGGGCCTGAAGGTAGACTTTTCGAATACGATCATCATTATGACTTCCAACGTCGGCAGCTCGGTAATCACCCGCGATATGACGCTGGGCTTTCCCACGGGCCGGTCTGAGGAAGAGGTTGCCGATGAGTATAAGGAGATGAAGAGCAAGCTCTTGAAGGAGCTTAAGCGGCTCTTCCGCCCCGAGTTCTTGAACCGTGTCGACGAGATTGTGGTGTTCCACGAACTGACGCGCAAGGATATCGAGAAAATCGTCGATATTCAGATTCGAGAGCTTAATGAGCGCTTGGGCGAATATCACTTGAATTTGCAGCTCACCGACGCCGGTCGCGCTCTGTTGGTCAAAGAGGGGTTCGATCCGCAGTTTGGTGCACGCCCTCTGCGCCGAGCGATTCAGCGCATGGTAGAAGATCCGCTGGCGGAAAAGATGCTTCAGGGTGTCTTTACAGAGGGTGATACCATCCTCATCGACGCCAAAGAGGATGAGATCGATCTTCGTCGCGCGTATCCTGTGGACGAGCCGGAGACCTCTCTGGCCGGGGAGCAACGCTGACCATGGCAAAAAGCCGCACCCGTTTTGTCTGTCAGAACTGCGGTGCGACACAGGCCAAGTGGATGGGGCGTTGCCCGGAATGCGAAGAGTGGAACACGCTGGTCGAAACCGTGATGGAATCGGCCGCGGGTTCCACTTTTTCTGTCTCGATGTCCAGGGCACCGAGCGTGCCCATTCCCTTGACCGAAATTCCCGCCAACGCTCGCCCCAGAATCCCGGTGCCTATGGAGGAGCTGAGCCGTGTCTTGGGTGGGGGCATCGTGCCCGGCGCGGTGATGCTCATCGGTGGCGACCCGGGCATCGGCAAATCGACGCTTTTATTACAATTGGCCGCGGTCCTGGCCGAGCACAACAAGATCTTGTACGTCTCTGGCGAAGAATCTTTGCAGCAGATCAAGCTACGGGCCGAGCGTTTGCATTTTGCCAACCCAAATTTATATATCCTGGCCGAGACCAACCTGGATCAGATCTTATCGCATATCGAGCAGCTCAATCCCACCCTGGCCGTCGTCGATTCGATCCAGTCGGTGTACAGCGAGGCGCTGACCTCTTCGGCCGGTAGCATCAGCCAAGTGCGTGATTGCGCCAGCGCGCTCTTGCGCCTGGCCAAGGCGCGAGATATCTCGATCTTTCTCGTGGGCCATGTCACCAAGACGGGAAGCATTGCCGGCCCGCGTGTTTTGGAACATATTGTGGACACCGTCCTCTACCTGGAAGGAGAGCGCTTTCACACCTATCGTCTGCTGCGCAGCGTCAAGAACCGCTTTGGCTCTACCAACGAGATCGGCGTGTTCGAGATGCGCGATTCCGGCTTGGTAGAGGTCTCTAACCCCTCACAGGTTTTTTTGGAAGAGCGTCTGGGCCACGCCACCGGCTCGGCCGTCGCGGTGACCATGGAGGGCACGCGTCCGCTGCTGGTGGAGGTGCAGGCCTTGGTGAGCCAGGGCAGCCCGGAACGCCCCCGACGTACCTGCAACGGCGTGGACTTGAACCGCGTCTTATTGCTTACCGCCGTTTTGACCAAACGCGTCGGCCTGCGGCTGAGTGATCAGGACATC
>JACIWY010000654.1 GCA_014360745.1 Chloroflexota bacterium | reverse complement strand
GCGCCCGGGAGGATTACCCCCCAGCTGCTTTTGAGGCAAAACGAGGTGGTGGTGTCAAGCCTGATGAGACGGCGCGTCTACGAGGCGGTCGGGGGTTTTGACCCCAAGCTCCCCCTTTTTGAGGATTGGGACTTTTGGCTCAAGGCGCTTGAGGCGGGGTTCGCCTTCCGCCGGGCGGACACCTACCTCAAATATCGCCAACGCCAAAACAGCCGCAACCGCCAAAGGGAGGACGTGAGGCAGCGCGTGTTTGCCGAGATCAGGCAGCGCCATCAAGGCCACCTAAAAAAACGGGATTTATTATGATACAATAGAAGCCATGGCAACCCGTGAAGAGCGCATCGCGCAGATCGTCCGCAGCCGCTACAACACCCTCAAGTCCAACCAGGCCGACCTCTTCGACCAGGTCGAGGTGTACCACCAGATGTGGCGGGCCGCCATGACCGAGGACGAATCTTACCCTTGGGATTATCAATTGGTCGACCCCGTCGTCTTTTACCTCTTGCGCAACGTGATGTCCCGCCTCAACCCCGAGCATATGAAGGTCAACCTTGAGGCGCGCAACAGCCGGGCCCAAGCCAACCGCCGCGTTAATCAGGCGGTGGTCAATTGGGAGCTCTCCGAGATGAACAAGACCCTGGTCTTTTACCGCTTCCTGTTCCGAGGGCTTTTGGCCGGTCGCGCCTACCTCTCCACGGGGTGGCGCTACGAGCCGTCCGTCGAGGTGATGGCCGGCGAGGGGGAGGGGCGCAGGGTCATCCTCAGGGATATCGTCAACCGCGCCGAGGCCAAGAACGTCCGCTTTCAGGACATGTTCATCCCCAACCGCAACATCCCTGACCTGGACGAGCAGCCCTACCTCATCGAGCGGGTGACGGTGCGCTTCGGCGACCTTTTGGACGACAACGAGACGGCCGGGCGGGAGGTTTGGAAGAAAAAGTACCTGGATCGCATCCGCAAGGGCAACCTTTTCACCACCAAGATCGACTACGGCGTGGACTTGCCCGAGGGGGACGAGGCCGTCGGGGAGCTTTCCAAGGAGGAGATGTTCATCCGCAGCCAATATGTCTCCCTTTTGCGCATGCAGACCAAGGAGGGGGACGTGATCTGGACGCCCGAGGGCGAGGATTGGATTTTAAACACCGAGGAGGGCAACCCCTACTGGCATGGCCACTACCCTTACCTTTCTTGGACGCCCTTCCCCGAGGACGACGAGTTCTTCTCCATGGGGATCGTCCAGCCCATCGCCGATTTGCAGATCGCCATCTCCTCGGCCCTCAACCAATTTTTGACCAACGTCCGGAAGGCGGGCAACCCCATGTGGATCGCCGGCCGGGACGCCAACCAGACCCCCGATTGGATGTTCATCAACCGCCCCGATGGGATCATCCGCGTGGCGGGGGACGTGAACCAGGTGCGCCAGGTCGAGACGCGGGACACCTCCCAGGCGATCCTGGAGGCGAGGCGCGAACTGCAGACCACCTTCGAGCGGACGACCTCCATGTCATCGCTGTACCTGAGCGGAACGGTCGGCGGCTCCAGCCCGCAGATCAACAAGACGGCCACCGGCGCCCGGATCATCGACGCCAACATCGACGTCAATCTCCAGATGCTGGTGTCGCTCTTTGGCGCGCAGGCCCTCTCCAAGCTGGGCGAGCACTTTTTGGAACTCAACGCCCAATTCATCACCGAGGAGCAGGAGATCAAGATCACCGGCGAGGGCGGGGAGATCGAGTACATCCGCGTTCGCCCCGAGGAGATCACGGCCAACTTTGACGTCGTCGTCAACC
>JACIWY010000653.1 GCA_014360745.1 Chloroflexota bacterium | reverse complement strand
CAACGCCAATGGAATCTCTTGATTCCGAGATTCATAGGGCGATTCCTGGTATACGTCCTTTTAATTATATTCGCTGTTGTTTTTGTATTTCCATTTTATGATATGTTTATTGGTTCTTTTATGCAAGACTCTGATTTATTTAGCCTCAAGCCGAACTTGTGGCCCAAGAATGGTTTTGACATTACTTCGTATCGTCAATTATTCTTGGAGTTGGATTATGAATACCCGCTGATAAACACCTTTTATCTCGCCGCCGTACGCACCATCGGCACGCTCTTTTTCTCGGCATTAGCGGGCTACACATTTGCCAAGCGGCAGTTTCCGGGGCGCGATCAACTCTTTTTCGCCATGTTGGCCACGATGATGTTGCCCACGCAGGCCACCATCATCCCCTGGTACTTGCTCATGGTAAAGGTGTTAAAGTGGACCGACACCTATTGGCCCTTCTGGCTTCCCGCCTGGGCCTCGGCCTTTGGCATCTTTTGGATGCGGCAGTACATTGCCTCCTCCATTCCCGACGAGATGTTGGAGGCGGCGACGATCGACGGCTGTTCTGTCTTTGGCGTTTTTCGACACGTTGTCGTGCCGAACATCATGCCCGGCATGTCGGTGTTGGGCATTTTGACCTTTGTGCAATCCTCGAACCTTTTCCTGGGCCCGCTTCTGCTGTTGTCCGATCCGAAAAAGATCACCGCGCCGCTGGCGCTGGCTAACTTTAAAGGAACGACGATTATCGCTCCGCGCTATTCGCTCATGTTTGCCGGCAGCACGCTGGCAACTCTGCCTTTGCTTATCGTGTTCTTTGCCTTTCAGCGGCAACTCATCTCGGGGATCATGTCCGGCGCCATCAAGGGCGGCGCTTGACCGTGACGACTCCCATTTCTGCCTGTCTCTGCGGACTGCGAACGGCCCTCGATTCAATAAATCGAGGGCCGTTCGCATAGACGCAGATCCACTCCCGCGTTTACCCAATGCATTGACGCGGCGCGCCCCTCTTTCTACAATTCAGCATATCATGTGACCGAAAAGGCAAAGCGATGAGCGATGACATGTCCACTTCCTCGCCGCCCAAGGTGCCCTGGAGCTTGCGCGATATGGTCGCTGCCGGCATTACGGCGATAATCCTGTTCGGTTTGGGGGTGGGGCTGCTGGCCGGAGCCATGATCGCCTGGCAGATGGCCGATAGGCTCGAGCCGCCGCCGAGCGTCCAGGCCTTGGCCGTTTTCTCGCTGGAGGCGATCCTGATCCTGCCTGCTTGGCTATGGGGGCCGGGGCGTTATGGAGGAGGATGGCGCATTCTGGGGCTGCGTCGCTCTCTTTCCTGGGGTATGGTCGAGGCTGCCTTGCTCGGCCTAATAGTCGTGTTGGCCATTAACGCGGCCTGGGAAATGGTGAATCGCTACCTCGACCTGCCCGGCCAGCCGGATGTGTTGTCCTTTTTCGGCGGCGGCCTCGGAGGCTTGTGCTTGGCGCTCTTGCTAGGAGGTGGGGTGGCGCCGCTGGCGGAGGAGATCTTTTTCCGGGGTTATCTCTATGCTGGTTTGCGCGCGCGCTGGGGCGCAGGATGGGGGATGATCCTCTCGGCGATCCTTTTTAGCGTCGTGCACGTCTTTCCAGGAGTGTTACCACCTATCTTTGTCATGGGCTTGCTCTTTGCCTGGCTGTATGAACGTTACGATTCCCTTTGGCCCTGCATCCTCTTGCACAGCGCCGTTAACTCGTTGGCTTTTCTCTTCGTCTATCTCGCGGAACGCTTCCCGCAGCTTCTTGGCTCATAGCCCGAGTCGTCCGGCGCGGGAGGG
>JACIWY010000652.1 GCA_014360745.1 Chloroflexota bacterium | reverse complement strand
GCGAACGCATGGCGCGCAGGACGAACTATGATCAAGTGCCGATCAAGCCGCAGCGGGTCTATCAGGAGATGAACGAATTCTTTGGGTCGGATACCATCTTTACTACCGGCTGCGGATTGACCCAGATCTGGTCGGGGCAATTTCAGCGCATAGCCAAGCCGTATACTTATTTGGCCTCGGGAGGGGCCGGTACATTGGGCTTTGACCTGCCCGCGGCTATCGGCGCCAAGGTGGCCAGGCCAGAGGCCACCTGTGTGGCCGTGATGGGCGATGGGGGCGTCATGTTCATGATCGAGGAGCTGGCCATGGCTTGTCAGCACAAGGTGCCGGTGGTGGTCGTGGTGATCAATAACGGCTATTTGAGCTTGATCCGCCAGAATCAACGTTATGCCTATGAATACGAATATGGCGTAGACTTGACCTACGATGGCCGCGGTGTCGATTTCGTCAAATTGGCCGAGTCGTTCGGCGCGTATGCCGAGCGGGTCGAGCGGCCGGAGGAGATTAAGGAGGCGTTCCGACGCGCGGTAGAGTCGGGCAAGCCGGCCTTGGTGGACATTATCGTCGAGCGCGAGGCCGACGCCTCTATGGGCGCGAGCATCGATGCCGTTCGCGAGTTTGCCTAGAGTATAGAGGTGAGGGCTTGATGTTGGAGCAGAGCGTGTTCGCCGACAAGGCTTTTGCTTGTTTGCTGGGCGGGTTGATCGGCGACGCCATGGGCACCCCGACCGAAGGTCGGGATTATCGGCAGATTGAAGAAGCCTATGGTTGGGTGGAAGAGGTGTGTTGTGATGGTACCGATGACACGATCATGAAACACATCCTGGCCGAGGTGCTCATCGAGACGGGCGGCTATGCCGGGCGCGACGCCTGGGCTGCCGGTTGGCTCCGGCGATGGGATGCCATCTTTGGCCAAAAGGTGAACAAGTTCTTTGTCTCGGTGTTGCATACGGCGCACAAGCTTCGTCGCCATACCGTGCCGCGCATGGCCGCGTTGGGCAACATGCCCAGCTCCAGCTCGGCCATGTGCATTGCGCCAGTGGGCATCGTCAACGCCTGCAACCCCCGGCAGGCGGCGTTGCAGGCCTATGCGCTCGCCAGCCTGATCCATGTGCACGACGTAGGCTTTTGCCAGGATGGCGCCTCGGCCATCGCGGCCGCAGTGGCCGAAGCGTTTCGCCCCCAAGCCACGACCGAAACCATCCTCGACGCGGCGATGGCGTACATCGAGCCGCTCAGCGGCCAAGAGATGTTGGAGCGCATCGAGGCTGCGCAGACGCTGGCGCGCGAATTCCCGGATTACCGCCTGTTCCGGGAGCGCCTGTACGCACAGGCCGAACGGTTCTTTTTGCCCATTGCTTGCGATTCTCGCGAGACGGTTCCCCTGGCGCTGGCGCTCTTGCAACTGGGCGACGGCGATCCGGCGCGATGTATCCCTTATGGGGTCAATCTGGGCCGCGATGCGGATACCATTGCCACCATGGTCGGCGGCATCGCTGGGGCGTATCGGGGCCTGGGGGCCATCCCCGATCGCTGGCAAAGGGCGTTCGGGGCGGAAACCCTTGCCGAGCAACGCGCGTTGGCGGAGCGGCTCTGCGCGACGGCGCTGGCCAAAGTGGATGAGGAAAGGGCGGCGGGCGAGGCGTTGAAGCAGATAGCCGCGCTGCCCAGGCGGGTATAGTGACCGATCCGATTGAACCTTTTAGCAGGGGGGAGGGGTTATGGCGATGCCACATTTTGTCGAACGTTGGGGCGTCTTTGAGCTGAGGTTGGAGGGGCCCCGCCAGGGGAACCCGTTTCTAG
>JACIWY010000651.1 GCA_014360745.1 Chloroflexota bacterium | reverse complement strand
AGACCGGATTGCCCCTATGTGCCTTCATCCAGGGAGCAGGTGATGAGGTTTCAAGAGATTTTGGTTCGAGAGCGTATCCAGACGACGGTGCGTTTGCGGCGAGGCGTGGCCATTCAAGCGGGCTGTGGCCAGCTTCGCGGCCAATGCCTACGGGATACCTGAAGCAGCATGACTCAACGAGAACGCGTGCTTATAGCGCCGTCCATCCTCTCCGCCGATTTCAGCCGCTTGGCGGAAGAAGTGCGGGCCGTCGAGGAAGGAGGGGCTGATATTCTGCATATCGATGTGATGGATGGCCATTTTGTGCCGAATCTGACCGTGGGCCCTTTGGTGGTGCGTGCGCTGCGTCCGGTGACCGCCTTGCCGATCCATGTGCACTTGATGATCGAGAAGCCGGAACGCTATATCGATGTTTTCGCCGAGGCCGGCGCCGATCTGATCACCGTGCATGTGGAGACTTGCCCTCATCTGCATCGCACGCTGGAACAGATCCGTGAGGCGGGGGCTCGGCCGGCGGTGGTGTTGAATCCGGCTACCCCGCTAATAACGCTGCAAGAGGTATTGGATCAGGTCGATCTCGTGCTGGTCATGACCGTCGATCCCGGCTTTGGCGGGCAGACGTTGATCCCCGGCATGTTGGGCAAAGTTCGCCGCCTGCGCGAGATGCTGCCGGATGACGTCGCAGCGCCGAGGATCGAGGTAGATGGCGGGGTAAACAAAGAGACCCTGGCCGATGTGGTGCGGGCCGGGGCCGATGTGTTGGTGATGGGTTCGGCTATTTTTGAGGAAGCGGGAGGGCCGGCGGAGGCGGTGCGTGACTATCGCCGACGCATAGAGGCCTTGTTGACATCGCCCGCCCCTTGCGACCCGACACAAAAGAGGCGCTGGTCTAGGCGCGATTAGATACCTTGCTATAAGTGCGCAGACAAGATGTGCACATGCGCACTTGTTTTTGCTTACCGTTCTCCAAAGTGATGGTTACTTGATGGATGTTGGGCAGCCAGCGGCGCTTGGTGCGCACCTTCGAATGGCTTACATTATGTCCAAATTGAGGGCCTTTACCACAAATTTCACACTTGGCCATATTTCCACCTCATTCAGCAGAGGAGCGCCGCAAACGGCGCTCCATCATAGGCTTGTATTTGCCGAACAGACGTTAGCTATGATACCATAGATAGGTCAAGCCTGCAAAATTGGGCGGCCAAGCTTGTCAGTGCGCCGACGCGCCCTCTCAGGAGGACGAACATGGGCAAGAATTCGCCTCTCGGTAAGATAGAGGTCTCTCCTCGGGCTATTGCCAGCATCGCCAGCGATGCCGTGTTGCGCTGTTACGGGTTGGTCGGTATGGCGCCGGCCACGGTGCGCGATGGCCTGGCCGAAATCCTCCAGGTGGAGAACGCGCATCGCGGGGTCAATGTGAACGTGGTGGATGGCAAAATCGTCATCGATCTTTATGTCGTTATCGAGTATGGTACGCGGATCTCCGAGGTGGCTCAGAACGTGATGGAGACGGTCAAGTTTGCCGTGGAAGAGGCTTTGGGAATGCCCGTGGCCGAGGTCAACGTCCACGTGCAGGGGCTCCGAGTCAGCAACCGAGATTAGACGGCGGCTTGGGCGGGCCTTGATACGGCAGTCGCCGGGGTGCAGCCATGCCATGAGGAGCAGATCATTGACGGGTGAAGTAGGCCTTTCAAATCAGCAGTTGACAAACCAGAAGCCTGATCCCTTGGATCTGTCTCAGCGCATCGATATTCAGGATGTCGATGCGGGTGCATTGTGGAGAGTGCTTCACGCGGCCAGCGTC
>JACIWY010000650.1 GCA_014360745.1 Chloroflexota bacterium | reverse complement strand
ACCATCTTCACGATCATATGCTCGCCCTGATTCGTGAGGCGCCCTTTTTCTCAATCCCTACCATCTGGCCAGCGCCGACATATTGGGTCAATCCGCTGTTTGGTTTGAACGTCGCTTGGAAGGCTTGTTGTAGCTGCCGAATGGCAAAGGGAGGGCAACGATGAGCGCCAATCCCAGAATTCTCGTCATTGACGACGATCCGGCTTTCGTCAACGCCACAAAGGCCGTCCTGGAGGCCCATCATTATGAGGTAGACACCGCGCAGAACGGTGAAGAAGGGCTGACCAAGATGAAGCAGCACAGGCCAGACCTGGTGCTGCTCGATGTCATGATGTCCTGGGTGTTGGAAGGTGTGAGCGTGAGCCGTGAAATGATGGCCCAGGAAGGCCTGCGCCGCATCCCCATCATCATGGTCACCTCCATCCGGAGTTCTGAGCACCAAGGAGTGTTTCCCCAGGACGAATATCTGCACATCGACAGTTGGCTGGATAAACCCTGTTCCCCTTCTCAGTTGCTCGCCGAGGTCGAGCGCACGCTCGCCCGCCATCGAGAGTTTGAAAAGAGACGTTTGGCGCAGCAGTAATCCTCCCGACATCCGGCGCGGGAGATGAGCAAAACCGACGAGGTATGGCTTCGCGCAAAGCGGAGGTTTGCTCATGGATGGGCCTCTGTATCAAGTCGCGGCCATGTCGATAGGGTGGATACTTGGCGCCCTGGCTGCATCAAGCTTATTGCTCTTGGGCGCGTTGCTGTACATCCTTGTTTCCTCGAGAGCCAAGCTGCGCGAAAGAGAGGCGATGCTCGCCGCTCTCGAGGAAGAGGCGCAGGCGCGAGCCAAGGCTCTGGCCCAGCTCGAAGACGAAGTGGCTCGTCTGAAGAGCCGGCCCCGGGAAGAGATCTTGTCCATGTTGCAATTGGCTCACGAGCTACGTTCCCCTCTGGCTTCCATCCAAAGTTCTCTGGACGTTCTCCTGGAAGGCTATATCGCCGGTGATTCGGCGCTCCATGACGAGATGCTGACCCTTGCCCGCAACCGGGCTGCGAGCATGTTGGCACAGGTGAACGATTTTTTGCGCCTCGGGGCCACGCGACATGGAGGAATCGCCCGCGAAGCTCGCCCGGTTCAACTGTTGGAAGTCGTAAAGCGGCTTGCCCCCGACTTGCGCGTTCGCGCGAGGCAGAGGGGGGTCAAACTGGAGCTGCATCTCCCCGAGTCCCTGCCCCTGATCGATGCCGTCGATGAAGATATGGAGCATTTGCTCTCGAACCTGGCCAACAATGCCATTAAATACACCCACAGCGGCGGCAGTGTGATGATCTCTCTGGCACAAGAAGACGATCGGGTTGTCGGCGTGGTGGCAGATACGGGTATAGGGATCGCCCCTGAAGAGATCCCCAAGATCTTTGCCGAGTTTTACCGTTCCGAGCAGGCGAAGCAGATGGACAGTTATGGCACCGGCCTGGGCCTGGCCATCGCCAAGCGGATCGTAGAGACACACGGCGGAAGACTCGATGTGGAATCGGAGGTGGGTAGGGGGAGCAAGTTTACCTTCGTCTTCCCCCGATCCAAAGCCCAAGAACAACAAGCGGTGATCGAGCAGCGGCCCGAGGTTGAAAGGCGGCGAGAATGGAGGTTGGGGATGGAACATGGGGAGAAGGTAGGGGTATATGTATGTCATTGCGGCACGAACATAGCCGGTCCGGTAGATGTGCAGGCGGTGGTCGAGTTTGCGGCCGGTCTTGAAGGGGTTCTGGTGGCCAGGGATTACGCCTACATGTGTTCCGATCCGGGGCAGGAGCTGATC
>JACIWY010000065.1 GCA_014360745.1 Chloroflexota bacterium | reverse complement strand
TAGGCAGTCTGCTTGTGCGCCACGTGGCATGGGCCTTTCTCTGGCCTTTGTGGGGCATCCTCGTCTTGGCGGTCATCGGTGCCCTCTATATACGTCGCCGGGCCACCGGCCGGGCGCGGACGGCGATCTCCTCCTCGGAGCAAGGATTCGACCCGTGATCTTGATTTCCACATTTTTTTTCTTGTTATTTTTATTCCTATTCTATGCTTATCTTGCCTCGTTCTCGAGGCTGGCCAACGGCTGGCCCCGCGCGCGGCGGTACTTGCGCCGCTCGATTCTGACGCCGGCGCTTCTCGCCGCCAAAGCCATGATCAAACCTTCTTTGGTGCCCGGTGGCGCGCGGCGCTTTCTGTATCTTTCGGCGCCGATTCTGGCCGCTGTGGCTCAAATCGCGGCGCTGATGGCGTTGCCTTGGCATCGGGAGGGCTCCCCTTTTCTGCGCGATCAAGCGCCTCTGGCGCCGGCCTTTGTCCTCAGTGGGCTGAGCCTGCTGGGCGCCGGCTTGGGCGGGTGGGCGTCGGGTCGGGAACCGGTGTGGCGCGCCGCCTCTGAGATGGTGCTCCGTGGCTGGTTGATGCTGTTGGCGGGCGCGCTCGCCCTCGCCGGGCCGGCGGCGTTGGCCGAGACATGGGACGTGTTCGGGCTCGCGGCGGCTCAAAAGGCCGGCTGGCCCTTTTTGGTCTATCAGCCTTTGGGGCTTTATGTGTTTACGGTGAGCATGCTTTTGAGCAGCATCCGCGCGCCGCAGACGGATCTACGGCGGTGGGATTGGCTGGGCGGCGATTTTCATCTCCAACATGGGGGCAGTGTCTCGGCGCTCTACCATTTTGCCGAGCATGTGCATGTGCTCTTGGCCGGTTCCCTCATCTCGCTGATTTATCTCGGCGGCTGGCGCGGCCCCTGGGCAGAGGGAACCCATTGGACACTGGCCAAAGCGATTGCAGTGACGGGGCTTTTGGAATGGCTGCGCCCTCCGTTGCTGCGTCGTGTTGCGGAAGAGGCGCCCTGGTCGACCTATCTGCTGCTCGCCGCTTTGAACCTGGGCTTGACCATCGGCCTTTCCTGGCTAAGGGGATGATGGATGGTTGCGCTAGCCATCGTCCTAGCCCTGTTGGGCGTTGCCTCAGCCGTGTGGGCCGCCCTGGCGCCTGCTCCGCGCCATTGTGGGCTGGCCGTAGGCCTGAACATCGCTCTATGCGGCCTCATGGCCCTGAGCCGCTCCGCGACCCCGTTGGCTTGGTTGTGGATCGCGCTGAGCCTGCCTATTTTCCTCGGCGCGCTGGCATTGCCCGAAGGCGCGTCTCATCGTAATGGGGTGGATCGGGCG
The DNA here is from genome assembly GCA_014360745.1 of Chloroflexota bacterium. Taxonomy (GTDB): domain Bacteria; phylum Chloroflexota; class Anaerolineae; order UBA1429; family UBA1429; genus JACIWY01. The sequence continues at coordinate 11,349 of JACIWY010000065.1, read as the reverse complement.
GCGTCGATTTTAGCCCTGTGTATGGGCGGAGCCCTTGTTCTGATCGCGTTCGAAGCGCGAGGATCGCTCTGGGGGGCAAGCGTTTCGGGAAGCCGTCTCGGTGTGTACGAGATGGCCTTGGCGCTCTATACTCGTTATCGCCTGGAGTGGGCGACCTGCGCGCTGCTCCTGTTGGCCGCCTTGGTGGGCGCGGGCTTGCGGGAGGGGCGCTGATGCCTTCCTGGTTGCTGGCCTTGGTGGGCATGGGCGTGTGGACGGCGGGGCTGGCCGGGCTGGTCGCCCGACGCGCGCGGACCGCCCGACTCTTGTGTGGCCTCTTGTTGCTCAACGGTTCCTTGCTCTTGATCCTGGCCGCGGAACCCGGCCGAATGGATGGCCAGCTCATGGCATGGCTGGCTTTGGGCTCGGCGCCGATCTACTACCTCCTCGCGGCTCACGCCCAAGAAGGCGATGAGAACAGGGAGTAATGCGGATGGAAAGCGGCCTATACCCTCTCCTGGCTCTCGCCGGCGCCGCCGTGGGTTTCATTTTATGGTCGAGCCTTTGGCCGCATAGCGCCTCCGGCGTGGCCTCCCCTCTCGCACTTCTGGCGCTGGCCGCCGGAATCGCCTTGCTGCCTTTCAGCCATGGCGGGCCGGAGCAAGTGCTCCTGCTGATCCTCTTTTTCTCGGCAGCCGCTTTGGAATGGCTGACGAGGCCGGAGGTGGCGGATGCGGCGCTCAAAGAACGTTATGCCCTGCGACTGCTGGCAATGTGCGGCGGGCTCGTGGCCCTCGTCAGCGCCAATCTGGCAGGACTATGGCTGGGCCTCTCTCTGTATCGGCTGGCGACCGACCTGGCCGCGTCGCACCCCTCCAGACGCCCTTTGGCCCTGTATCTCCTGGCGCTGCAGGCGCTCTTTTGGGGGTTGGTGATGATTTCGGTGGCCGGCGGGCCCCTATATCTAACGAGCCTGCGCCGCTGGATATGGCAGATGGGCGTGCCCCCTTCACCCCCTTTCCTGGCCGGTGTGGGCTTGGCCATGGGCGGCATTCTTTTGGCTACGGAGCTCATCCCGCTCTGCGATGTGCTCAAGGGCGAGGGGGCGCTTGCGGGGCCGGCCTTGGGCGTGGCGCTGCTGTTGCGCTTGTTGCTCGCCGGATTGGATGCCTGGGTGGATACCTGGCTCACAACCCTCGGTGGCCTTGCTCTTTTGCTGCTGTTTTGGGGCGGCTGGGCGGCGACTGCGAGCGCCGGCCCGCGCTTGCGCCTCGATCGGTTGCTCATCTTGCAGCGCGGGTTCCTACTTTTGGGCTTGGCTATGGCCTGGACGATCCGGGGCTTGCAAGCCGTATTGTCGCTCTCGGTGGCGTACCTCCTGGGCCATAGCCTTTTATGGGCCTTGAGCGAACCAGCGGAGGGCGAAACGCCCCAAACGTCGCTCGAGGGGGAAGGCCGAGCGAGCCGTTGGTCTCGTTGGGGCCTGGCCCTGGCGTTGTGTTCGCTAGCCGGAGCGCCGCTCACCGTCGGCTTGCCCGCTCGGCTCGGCTTGTTGGGGAGCATGCAGTCCGCCGGGCTCGGCCCCTTGCTGGCCGTGGGTGCGGCCTTTTGGGGAGTTTCGGCCTGGTTGTATGGGACAGTGCTGTTTCGCCTGCGAGATCTGCCCGCGCGGCATGAACTGCCCTCGTTGACACAAGGGGTGGCTATGGCGCTGAGCCTCATCGCCCTGGTGGGATTGGGGTTGTGGCCCAAACCGCTGTTCGAATTGGCCGAGCGCTTGATCGGGTTGCTGAAGCTTTAAATGAACAGACCGAGTTGACAGTGCTCCGGCGCCTGTGGTACCGTAGAGGCGATCCGAGCGTGACGTTTTGGGTTTGTGCGATCTGCGTATTCCCAACCTTGTTGAGGGCGTATCCTTTGACCCACTGCTACGTCTATCAAAGAAGAGGGGCCGACAGATGGAGCGCGATGACGAACAGGCCCTTCTGATGAGGGCCCGAGAGTACGATCTCGCGGCATTGGGCGAGTTGTACGATCGGTACTCCCCCAAAATCTATACCTATATGCTCTATCACACCGGCGATCAAGAGCTGGCCGAAGATTTGACGGCCAACGTCTTTACCAAGATGTTGGACGCGATTCAATCCTCCAAGGCGTGGGAGCAATCCTTTTCGGGGTGGCTTTACCGCATCGCGCATAATCAGGTGGTGGATCACTTTCGGCGAGATAGCCGGTATACGAAACAGCCGTTGGATGAACGGCTGCCGTTGGACGGCCAAGACCTTTTGGCCCAGGCAGAGGATAGCATCAGCAGCGAACGGGTCAGGGAGGCGATGGCCCACCTTACCGAAGAGCAACAGATGGTCATCGTGCTCAAATTCTTTGAAGAGCGAAGCAACTTGGAAGTGGCCGAGATCATGGGCAAAACCGAGGGCGCAATTAAATCCTTGCAATATCGCGCGTTGGCGGCTCTGCGACGGCACCTGTAAAACGGCGGGAGTACAGGATGCCAGAGGACCTCGAAAACGTTCTTGATGAAAGCATGGAGCTTCTTCGCCAGGGCGCCAGCCTGGAGGAGTGTTTGCAACGTTTCCCCGCGCACCGCCAAGAGCTAGAGCCGTTATTGCGGATATACGCCCGGATGCGCGAAGATTGGGCCAAACTTCAACCGGCGGAGGATCGGCTGAGGAGGGTCCGAGCGCGTTTTATGGGCGAGGCCGTCAAACGTCGTGAGGCGCAGAGGGCCCGCCCTTGGTGGGCGCGCTGGTTTGTGGGGTTGCCCCGCCTTGCCCCATCTGGCGGCCTGGTCAAGGGCCTCTTGGTGGACCTCTTGGCGTTGTTGTTTCTTGCCATACTACTGTATGGCGTAAACACGGCAGCGGCTGAAAGTCTGCCCGGCGATCTCTTGTACCCCGTCAAGCGAACCTCCGAGAGGGTAACCCTCTTGATGACGTTCGACGAGCAAAAACGCCAAGATCGCGAAGCGCAGTTTGAGAAGCGCCGCGTCGAAGAGGTCAAAATTGTGCTGGAACTCGGACGGGTTGTGGAAGTCGACTTTAAGGGAGTCGTTGAGGAAATTCGAGGACAGGGACAAGCGATTGTTGTCGAAGGGATTTCGGTGCGCCTGCCCGAGGGAAGCCAGCCTCCGGCGATAGGTAGCAAGGTGCAAATCGACGGCCAGACAGAGCCGGAACAGGACCAGGTGACGGCCAAAGCCGTTGAAAATGTTCCGGAGCAGCCGGCGCTCAAGGCCACGGCACCGCAGGAACGGCCCACGTTTACACCGGCGATCAAGCCATCGCCCACCGAGGAGCCGACCGAGACCCCCACGGCCACGCCATCGGCGACCGAAACGCGGCGGCCGACCAGGACGCGCAAGCCGACCTCGACGTTGACCGTTATCCCCACCGAGACGAACACGCCGACGGCGGCCCATACGCCCACCTCGACGCCGACGGAGATCCTCTGGCCCACCGACACGCCCGAGCCCACGGCGACGTTCACACCCATACCGCCGCCGCGTGACATTAAAGTGATCATCGAGGGGATGGTCGAGGAGATGGCCGGCGGTCATTGGCGCGTGAACGGGCAGCGCATCCGTTTGTCCTCGTCGGTACGTGTCAACGAAGAGCGCGCTCGAGCACAAGTGGGGAGCTGGGTGGTGGTGCGGGCGGTTAAAAAACCCAGCGGCGAGCTCGTGGCCGAGGAGATCGAGGTGCTTCGTGGCCCAGAGCCGCAGCCGCGCGAGTTTAACGGCGAGATTCGCGCGATGGAAAGCGATCGCTGGGTGATCGGCAAGGAGACGGTGCTCGTCACTCGAGATACAGAGATCGTCGGCACGCCGATGATAGGGCTCAGAGCCTATGTCAAAGCCGAGCTATACCCCGATGGGCGCCTGGTGGCGCGACGCATCACCGTCGAAGAGGCGACGACCGAATTTCAAGGGCTCTTGCAGGCCATGGACGACGAGCGCTGGATCGTGGCCGGGCAGGAGATCGTGATCGGGCCCGAGACCAAGATCAGCGGGGACGCGGAGATCGGGGCTCTGGTCGAGGTCGTGGCCGTGAAGCGGGCCGATGGGATGTGGTTGGCGCGCTCTATCCGCGTATTGGCCAAGCCGCAGCCTTCGGCTACGCCTGTGCCCACAGACACGCCCGAGCCCACGGCCATGCCGACCGAGGAGAGCCAGGAGCAGGCCGCCCCGACGATGGCCGTATCTGCCGGACCCGACGAATCCCCATCGCCGGAGCCCCCCACACTGGAAGAGCATCTGCCTCAGGAGCCAACGCCGCAACCCTCGGCGGATGCCGCTCTTCCATTGAACGCACCGGCCGACGCGGAGACATCCCCAGTTCGCACTATGGCCGCCTCTTGAGCCCTTGAGGAGGGGGGAGATGAGGAGATTGCTGATCTGGCTTTTATGCCTGAGTGTGTGCATGATGGTATGGGCTGGCCCGACGGCCCTTGCGGATCCGCCCAGCAGGACGCCGGCCCGAGCGCAGACGCCGGCGGGCAGCCCACCGCGACCTATCCCGGTCAAGATCGAGGGGCTCGTGGACGTCGTCGAGGATTCGGTGCCTGGCCAGATCTCCGTCGAGGGGCTATGGATCCAGGTGACCGCGGCGACGGTGATCACGCCGGCGGGGTATACCCCCCAGGTCGGCGACCAGGTGACGGTCCATGCGTTGGTAGATGGCGAGCTTTTTATGGCCCGTAGCGTTCACATTCACCTGGACATGGCGAACGCAGGCCCCACCGAGTTTCAAGGGCGCATTTCGCAGCTTTCACAACGGCGCGACGAGGTGGAGGTGTGGGTTATCGCGGGGCAGCGCGTCGAAGTGGACCAGCGAGCTATCGTTATAGGCGCGCCGGCCGTGGGCTATTATGCCCATGTGCAGGGATTTGTAGGTCTTGGCGGGGATGTGCGGGCTACCTGGATAAGGGTGTTCAATCCCTCTGATGTGATCTCGCAATTTGAGTTCGAAGGGATCATTACCGAATGGCCCCAGACGCCCTCTTGGCTGGGGTTGTGGGTCATCGGCAATCGCGTTGGCCTCGTCCACGAGGGCACACAGATCACCGGCACGCCGGCTCTCGGCGCCGCGGCCGAGGTGCGCGGGCGCCAATTGAGTGACGGCTCGTTGGTCTGGGATGAAATTCGTATCCTCGACGAGGACGTCTATGTGCGCGTCCAGGGGCTCATCGAACAGTTGGAGATTCAACGTGGCATCGCCCCTTCCTCGCTGAGCGGATACTTGGTCATAGGCGGCAGGCGAATCCTATTGGGTGGCCAAACGCTGCTCGACGAGAGCGAAGGGCGCGCCGCGCCGGGTATGTGGGCGGATGTGGTAGCTATTCCTGTAGGAGAGAATATACTAGACGCCGTGCGCGTGCGCATCGCTCGACCTGATTAGAAGACACGCGCGGGCAACGACCGGCATGAAGCCACGTCTTTGCGTTATTTTAGCCCTGCTTCTGGCGGCTTTGGGGCTGCTGGAAATCGGCGGGTTAGCCCAGGGGAGCGTTGCCAGCGAACGTTCTTTGCTCCATGGGGCCATGCCGCCGGTTTGGGTTGCCTCGGAGTGGTGGTCTCCGCCCCAAAACATTTTGCCCTACGCAGAGGGAGACGCTCGCCGCCCGGATCTGGCGCTTGGCTCCGATGGGCGTTTGCACCTCGTTTGGGAGCAAGGCCCCGTTATCCGCTATGCCTATCGCGATGGCGAGGGATGGCATGTCGACGAACAGTTTGCCCTCCCCGGCGATAGCCCTGCCATCGCTCTGGACGGCCAAGGGCGACTCCATCTGGTCTATGCCCGGTTCTCCTCTTTTGACCAACAGTTGCAGATCTACCATTCTTCCCTTGGGCCGGAGGGCTGGGATCTGCCCCGTATGGTGAGCCACACCGCCGGGCCTTCCACCGACCCGGACATCGCCCTGTTGGTGGATACGGACGTTCATGTGGTCTGGGCCGGCAAGCTCGAAGGCAACTATCAGATCTACCATGCGCGCTCCTCCGGCCTGGGGCAAAATTGGTTTGTGATGCAGGCGGTTCCCGGTGCGCACGGCTATGCGCCTACGCTGGGCCTCGATGGCCAAGGGCGAGCCTGGTTGGCCTGGCAGAGCGTGCCGACCGGAGCCGCCGAGAGCTCCGACATCTGGGCAGCCTATTGGGATGGCCGAAGCTGGTCGGCGGCAGAGAACCTGTCGGCAGATCTCGCCGGCGACGCTCGCCGCCCGCGTATGGCCTGCACGCCGGACGGGACGGCGCATCTGGTGTGGGAACAAGAGTCGCCCGAAGGCCGACTATCGGTGCGCTACACGAGCCGACAGGGCGACGGTTGGGCGCCCTCGATGTCCGTCTCGGCAGATGCCCAGGCTATGGAGCCTTTCTTGGCCCTTGGCCCCGCCGGCAGGCCTTATGTAGCCTGGGATGGGGGGGCCGTCTTGCGCCTCTCCCGGCTTGAGGGCGCGTTTTGGGCGCCTGCCGAGACGATCGTCGAGCAAGGGGCAGGGGTGCGAGATGTGGCCATCGCCATCGATCGGGAGGGCGCCATCGATGCGGTGTGGAGCGCGCGCGTCGAAGCGCAGGGCACGCCTGGAGGTTGGGCCTTGATGGCGAGCCGGCGTGTGTCGCCGCTTCCGGAGCCCACGCCGACGCGGACCGCGACGTCCTTTCCACCCCCTACCTTGCCGACGGTGGCCCAGCCCTCTGTGACGCCGACCCTCACGGCGACATGGACGCACGGGCCTACGGCAACGCTCACCGCCAGGCCGACGACGACGGCGACGATCGCTATAACGCGGACCGGCTCGCCCATGGCCACCTTGTCGGCGACCGCCTCCGCGACGGCGACGTTGCCCTCGGCCACGCCGACGCGCATGTGGGTAGAGTGGTGGTTCATGCCGCTCTATATGGTGGAATATGGAACCTTGAGTTTGACTCCAACCATGGCCCTCACGGCGTTGACGCCGACGCCGTCTTGGACGCCCACCCCGCAACCGCCGTCCACGGCGCCGCCGCCTTCGGCGCGCTTTTCCGGGCCCGCGGCGATGGCTGCGCAGGCGACGCTTTCTACCATAATTCCTACGCCCACCGTTGCGCTTACGCCGCACTGGGCATGGAACACACCGGAGCAGGTGACGCTGGCCTCCGAGATTACAGATCTGACCATGGTGCAGACCACCGACGGCGAGGTGCATGTGGTATGGAGCGAACGTTCGATCTGGGGCTACCCCCTCTTGTATCATTGCTTCCGTTCCTCGGCAGGGTGGTCACAGCCCAAATCCTTTTACCTTGGCGAGGAACCCGATTTGGCGGTGGGCCCTGATGGTCGGAGTATCCACCTTGCCTATGCCAACGAGTTCAACGGCAATTATGATATTTTTTATTGCCGATGGAACGGCAGCAACTGGTCGGCGCCCCAAAATGTGTCGGCCACCAGCGGCACTTCGGCGCAACCAGCGCTGACGATCAGGAGCGATGGCACGCCCATCATCGTTTGGGCGGACAACACCGAGGGCTTTAGCCGTATCTACCACGGCTGGATAGAGGATGGCCTGCCGAACACGTTTCTGGTGCCTTCCTCGGCCGATGGCTCCGCGCCGGACGTTTGCGTGGGCGGCATCGGCCATGCAGCCGAGCGGGTATGGGTGAGTTGGCAGGTGTTGGACGACGGCGTCGCCGCGTTCGAGATCTATGCCCTGTTCGGCGATGGAGAACAATGGACGCGCTACGCGATGAATATCTCGGATAGCGACGATGCCGACTCGTTGGGGCCGCGCCTGGCTGGCGCGGTGGGGCGGGGCGCCTTTATGGTCTGGGAGGAGAATCGGGGCGGAAGGAGCGACATTTTCTACACGGACAATGTGGCCTATACCGATTGGTGGGAACAGGCGATCAACCTCTCGAACAGCGAGGTCCCCTCTCGTCAGCCGGCCATTGCCATCGGCCCGACCGGCGCCATTCTCGTTGCCTGGACGGAGGGGAACCGGCTGCTGATCCGGCAGCGCCACGCGCCGGAGGCAAGGCCCGAGGTGGGGTGGTCTTTGCCGGGCACCGTGGCCGAAGGTGAGGTCAGCAAGCCGCAGTTGGCGCTAGATGGACAGGGGCGCGCCCATATCGTTTGGCTGCAACGCGAAGTCGGCGGACAGCGCATCCTCTATCGCCAGGGAACCTATGTGGCGCCCATGGCCTATCGATTGCAATTGATGCCCATCTATCGCTGAGCCGCGCTTTCTCGCCGCTCCAGGTGAATCAACAGCACGGCGATGTCGGAGGGGTTTACGCCCTCGATGCGCGCGGCTTGCCCCACCGTCGCCGGGCGGTGCCAGGCCAGCCGTTCTCGGGCCTCGTTGCGCAGCCCCACAATGGCGCCGAAATCCAGGTCCTCCGGGATGGCGCGCCCCTCTAAACGGCGCGCACGGGCCACTTGTTGTGCCTGTTTCTCGATGTAGCCCGCGTAGCGGATTTGCAAAGTGACCTGCTCTTTGACCTCATCCAAGAGCGGCACTGGGGGCGGGGCAAAGCGCTGAATGAGCTCATAATCGATCCCAGGGCGCTTCAAGAGGTAGCTGGCCAAAAGGGGCTGTTCCACCGGAGACAGCGCCCGTTCGGCCAAAAAAGCCTGTAGCTCGGGCGAAGGGTGCAACGTGGTGTGATATAGCCGATCGATTTCTTGTTCCACGGCGCGACGTTTGGCCTCGACGCGGCGTAACCGTTCCTCGTCGGCCAGGCCGATGCGATGGCCTATGGGGGTCAGGCGCAAGTCGGCGTTGTCTTGGCGCAGCAACAGGCGGTATTCGGCCCGTGACGTCATGATGCGGTAGGGCTCGGTGATCTCTTTGGTGATCAGATCATCGATCAGCACGCCAATGTAGGCCTGATCTCGACCGAGGATCAGGGGCTCTTCTTCGCGAGCATAGCGTGCGGCGTTGATCCCGGCCATGAGACCTTGAGCCGCGGCTTCTTCATACCCCGAGGTGCCGTTGATCTGCCCGGCATGAAAGAGGCCGCGCAGCCGGCGCGTCTCCAAGGTCGGTTTGAGCTGATAGGAGGGCACGTAATCATACTCGATGGCGTAACCCGGGCGCATGATGCGCGCCTCGGCCAGGGCAGGGATGGTGTGCAGCAATTCGAGCTGGACATCGAAAGGCAGCCCGGTGAAGCAACCTTGCACATAGACCTCGCCGGTGGCCCAGCCTTCCGGCTCCAAGAAAAACTGGTGCGAGCTCTTGTGCGCAAAGCGCACGATCTTTTCCTCGATGGAGGGGCAATAGCGGGGGCCGCGAATATCGAGCGCGCCGGGGGCTATCGGCGAGCGATGTAGGTTTTCGCGGATGACGCGATGGGTCTCCTCGTTAGTGTGCACCAAGTAGCACGGGATCTGGGGGCGCCAGACCATCTGTCGCTCGATGGGATAGATCGGGTTGATGGGCAGCATCAGCACATCCTCGGGCGCCCCCGCGAAGGAAAAGTATAGCGGCGTCTCGCTGCCGTATTGCGGGGTGGTGTGTTCGTAGCGAATCGTGCGCGCATCGATCCGTGGCGGGGTGTTGGTCTGCAAGCGGCGCAGCTCAAAGCCCGCCTCGCGCAACGAACGCGATAGGCCCTGCGCGGGGAACTCGCCCGCGCGGCCGGCCGGCGTGGTATATTCCCCGCTGAGGATGCGCCCGTTCAAAAAAGTGCCGCTGGCGATGACCACGGCGCGGGCGGTAAAGCTCTCGCCATGAGCCAGGCCGACGCCGGCCACCCGATCGCCATCGACGAGCAACGTCTCCACATGGCCCTGTTTCAGGTCGAGGTTGGGTGTCCTTTCGAGAGTATGCTTCATGCACAGGGAGTAGAGGCGTTTGTCGGCCTGGGCACGCAAGGCCTGCACGGCTGGCCCTTTGGAGGTATTGAGCAGGCGGATTTGGATAAAGGTGCGATCGGTGTTGCGCGCCATCTCGCCGCCGAGGGCGTCGATCTCGCGCACCAGATGGCCTTTGGCCGGGCCGCCCACGCTGGGGTTGCAGGGCATTTGGGCAATGAGATCGAGATTCATGGTCAAAAGGAGGGTCCGCCGGCCCATGCGCGCCGAGGCCAGCGCGGCCTCGCAGCCGGCGTGGCCGGCGCCCACCACGATAACTTCGTAATGAGCGGTCGGGTTGACACGTTGCAGGGCGATCACTATCAAGACCTCCAAAAGCCTTGGGCTGCTGAAGCCTAGCTTCTTGGATTGCTGAAGCCAGGCTTCAGCAAAATTAGCGCGCCGCCGGGCCGCTCATCTGTTCCGGCACCACTGTCAACATGCGCTCCACCACCGAGTCAAACTCCGCCGCCTGATACTCTTCCAGGCGGCCGCTATCGGCCAGGACGGTCAGCTCCGGCTGGATGGGCAGCCGCCCCAAAACCGGCGTGCGCAGCGCGACGGCCAGCTCGGCGGCGTTGCTGGGGCCAAACAGGGCGACCTCTCGGCCACAATGGGGGCAGAGAAAGTAGCTCATGTTCTCGATGATCCCCACGATGGGAATGCCCAGCTGGTCGGCCATGGAAGAGGCCTTGCGCACGACCATGCCGGCCAGCGATTGGGGCGTGGTCACCAACACGATGCCGTTGAGAGGGATCGATTGCATCACCGTCAACGAGGCATCTGAGGTGCCGGGGGGCAGATCGACGATCAGGTAATCCAGCTCCCCCCATACCACGTCGCCGTAGAATTGTTGGATGGCGCCGCTGATCAGCGGCCCGCGCCAGATGACCGCCTGATTCGGGTCGGCCAATAGTAGGTTGATGGACATCACCTTGATGCCACTTTTGGATTCCACGGGCAAGATGCCCATCGGGCTGCCCATGGGCCGCGCTTCCCCTTGAATGAGCATTTTGGGGATGCTGGGGCCGGTGATGTCGGCGTCTAGAATACCCACCCGATACCCCTTGCGCCGGAGGGCCACGGCCAACAGCGCCGCCACCGTCGATTTGCCCACACCGCCTTTGCCGCTCAGCACGGCGATGATGTGCTTGATGTCGTTGTATGCCTCGGCGCTGCCTCTGCGCCGGCCACTCTGGCCGAAAACCGCCTGCTTCTCGGCGTCGGTCATCTCGCGGCATTCGATCTCCACCGCCTTTACCCCGTCTAGGGCCAGCAGGCGGCGTCGCGCCTCGTCTTGCATCCCCTGGCGCATAGGGCAGGCCATGGTGGTCAAGGCTAAGGTAAAGCGCACCGTGCCGTCCTTGAGCTCCAGATCATGCACCATCCCCAGATCGACGATGCTGCGGTGTAGCTCTGGGTCCATAACTTGCTCTAAGGCCTTGCGAATCGTCTCCAAATCGGTCATCGAATTTCCCCCTTTATCAGGCGAGCGCCCCGCGCACTACGGGACGCCAATTAC
>JACIWY010000649.1 GCA_014360745.1 Chloroflexota bacterium | reverse complement strand
CCACACGTTGTGCCAGCCGCTCGGATTCGCAGACAAGGCTCATCTCCTGCAGCTTCATGGGGCGGAAAACTACACATTCCTGCCCTCCAAACAAGATCAACCAGACGCCTTCCCGATCGAAAAATTCTGGCAAATTTTTTGGAGGCGTGACATGGCCCAGTTTGGCAACTAGACTCAAACTAGACTCAGTTTCGTCAGGCTACCCCCGCGGGGTCCCGGTAGCTACGACAAGACCCCAGGTCCCCGTGAACAATCACACACTTTCCAAGGAGATCGCCATGAACTGGTGGCTGCGGCTGGTGTATGGTCTGCTGGCTTTCGCGGTTGCGGTGCCCGGGGCGCGGGCGATCGAGCCGGTCAACCCCAATCTGTCTGCTGAAGGCCGGGCCGTGCTCGAGTACCTCGAATCAGTCTATGGCAAGCAGGTGCTAAGCGGTGTGAGCGGCATGGGCAACGCCGAGAGGGTTCATGAAATCTGCGGCCGGTATCCGGCGATTCTGACCATCGACATCAGCGGCTGGAACAGCCCTACCTGGGGACCCACGTATACGCGCGTGGTCGAGGGCTACTTGGAGCAGGCCCAGGTATGGTGGCAGGCGGGCGGCATCGTGAGCATGCAGTTCCACTGGAAACACCCCGGCAAGCCCAACGGCACGGCTTGGGTCGGGGCCCACGGCAAGAACTCGCCCAGCGGGCCATTCGACTTGGCCGCGGCCATCGAGCCGGGCACCGCGGAGCATGAACAGGTGATGCGTGATCTGAGGCGCACGGGCGACTACCTCGAGCAGCTTCGCGAGGCGCGCGTGCCGGTGCTCTTCCGGCCGTTGCACGAGATCGACGGCGGGTGGTTCTGGTGGACCGACCGCGAAGAGCCGGAGAACACGGCCGCCCTCTGGCGCTTGATCTTCGACTACTATGTCAAGGAGCGTTAGCTCGACAACCTGATTTGGGTCTACAGCGCGGCGCTCAAGCCGCCGAAGGGGCGCGACGTGGAGCAGATCGAGGTGCGCAGGCGCTTCTACCCCGGCGCCCAATACGTGGACATCGCCGGCATCGACATCTATGCGAACGACTACTACGGGTGGGAAGGTTATCAGGAGTCGGCCTATCCCAAGGCGTTCCGCATCGCCGGGCAGGTGGCGCCGGGCAAGATGCTGGCGCTGTGCGAGGCGGGCGCGATTCCCAACCCCGCCCTGATGGCCGCAGACGGACCGAAATGGCTCTATTGTCTGGCATGGTCCGTGGGCGACCAGGCCAATCCGGCCGATTGGGTCAAGAAGACCTATTCCCATCCGCTGATCGTCACGCGCGATGAGCTGCCCGATTTCAAAGCCGTCGCGGCAGCACAGCGAAAGGAACAGCCATGAGTCGCCGACTTTGTCCCCGCGGGGCACGACGCACGACCGCTCGACGCTACTTTGCGCCGATGGCCACGGCCTGGGCTGCGGTTCTGCTCGGCGCCGCAATGCTTCCCGCGGCCGAGCCGGTGGCGATCTTCCACGTGGGCAACAGCCTGACCGACCAGGCCTACGGCATGCACGACGTGGCCCAGGCACGCGGCCACGAGACGAAGTTCGGCCGGCACATGATCCCCGGCGCACCGCTGGAATGGCTGTGGAACCATCGCCACCAGGGCTTCCGCGAGCCCGACGCCAAACGACCGGTCGACGAGACGCTGCGCAGCATGAAGTGGGACGTGCTGATCCTCCAGCCATTCGGACGGCCCGCGGCCAACAGCGTCGAGTTCGGGGCGAAGTACATGGAGGCGGCCTTTGCCGGCAACCCAGGCTGCCGGGTGTACGTGTTTCAGAAC
>JACIWY010000648.1 GCA_014360745.1 Chloroflexota bacterium | reverse complement strand
CCCTTGTCTTCTTCGCGACTCAGGACGCCATAACGTAAGGCCACACGCACCATACGCCCATCGGAACGGCGACCGAAGGTAAACACCTGTTTGCCCCAATCCCTCAAAATCAGATTGCCTTTGCCTAATGTACACCCCGTGAGTACTTGGATGGCATCCACTCCACAAGCATCGGTCTCGACAATCGCGACCAGTTCTTCATCTCGGGCACGCTTCACGCCGAGCTCACGTAGCCCGATTAAGGCGGCCCGATAACCGATCAACAAACCCGGGCAAAAGTGCCCATGAAAAGCAACCGCCTGCTCCAGCAACCCCTGTTGATCCATATTGCTCCCTTCTCTGTTTAATTTTGCAACTCGGTTGCAAATAGAACGCGAAAAAAAGCTTTCGAATAGAGACCATTCACGCCGTCGCGCACCGCGCGCATAGCCCTTGCAACGCATGATTTTCTACATCCACAATAAATCCTTGCTTGGTTCGTAATTCCTGATGCAAGGCTGCGGCAATACGCGAGTCAAGATCCCATACTTGACCACACACGTTGCAAATCAAATGCCCGTGCGGACCATACAGAGCCAATTCATATTGGGCGCGCCCATCATCATGGCGCATCTCATAAATCAAACCCAGGCTCTGCAAAAGATCGAGCGTGCGATAGACGGTGGTCTTGTTCATATGCCATTCTGGATGCATACCATGAACGGCCTCGAGGACGTGCTCTGCACAGATATGATCATTCGTCTCCAAGAAAACATCATAGATGGCCATTCGCCGTGCGGTAACCGCATACCCCTGCTCGCGGAGCAATCGTCGCAAGCGCTGCTTTTCTGCACGCCGCACGGCTTCAGAAAGAGGTGGTTTGGCCGGAACAGAACTTTGACACATCAAAAGGCCTCTAAAAGCAACTTGGTTGCATTTTAGAGGCCTTCCCAATTTTTGTCAAACCCTCAAACACGTTGGCAAGCTGTTGTCGCCATCACACGATCCGCCCGCCAGCCATGCGCACAGACCGGCTGCCGTAACGTGCCAGCTCTATCGCGTGGGTCACCAACAGAACGGTGATCCGTTTTTCGCGGTATATGCGCTGGATAAGCGCCATGATCTCGTGTTCCGTCGCTTCGTCGAGGTTGCTGGTCGGCTCGTCGGCGAGCAACAATTCGGGCTCGTTGATCAGCGCGCGGGCGATCACCACCCGCTGTTGTTGCCCCGCCGAGAGCTGCCGTGGGTAGGCCTCCAGCTTGTCGGCCAGCCCCACCTCCGCCAGCAGCTCCGCGGCCCGCGCTTTGGCGTCGCTCCTCTGGGGCACATGCTCGGCCATGGTGGGTAAGAGGACGTTCTCCCAAGCCGTGAGCGAAGGCATCAAGCTAGGGAATTGGAACACAAAGCCGATCTTTTGATTGCGCAATCGAGATTGCTCCACATCGGGCAGCTTCCATACCTCGACTTGATCCAACAACACTTCCCCGGAGGTGGGCCGGGTCAACCCCGAGACTAGGTTCAACAGCGTTGTCTTGCCCGAGCCGGAGCGCCCGGTGATGATCACAAACTCGCCCCTGGAAACCTCCAGGTTCACCCCCTGGACCGCCGTGACCAACCCCTTTTTCCCCAAGGCATACATCTTGGTCACATCGCGCAAAACGATCATTGGATAGTGCGGATCCATAAGCTTCACTTCCTCATAGCCAGGGCCGGGTCCATCAAACCGATGCGTAGAATCGGAATCAGCGAACCGAGAGCGGTGCTCGCCATCGCGAGCAAAAGCGCCCCTACACACAGGGCGATCAGCCTTGAAGGGGCGGGAATCAGATAGGGCACGCCCATCATCTGCGTGATCAG
>JACIWY010000647.1 GCA_014360745.1 Chloroflexota bacterium | reverse complement strand
ATGGAAGATCCAGTATACCCTGGCCATGGTGCGCGAAATGGGCGCGCCCTGGATCGTCGAATATTTCCCTTGGGGCTATTACGAGCCCGTCAAGGGCCAGATCGATTGGGGCCATGCCGACCTGGTGGTGGAACACGCGCGCAATCAAGGGCTCACCGTCATCGCCCGCATCGATTTTGTGCCTGAATGGGCCCGCCCACCCGAGACCACTTTCCGTTACCTGGATCGCGACCATTTCGCCGACTATGCCGACTTTGTCGCCGCCTTTGCCGCGCACTATCGCGGCCGGGTGAACCACATCGTGGTTTGGAACGAGCCCAATCTGGCCTTCGAGTGGGGTTATCGTCTGCCCGATCCAGAAGCCTATGTCGAGCTCCTTTGCCAGGCTTATCGGCAGGCCAAGGCGGCCAACCCCGATGTCCAGATCCTTTTCCCCGGCTTGGCCCCTACCCTGGCCCCGCCGGGCAGCGAGTGGGGCATGGACGATCTGACCTTCCTAGAGCGCGCGTATCTCGCCGGGGCGGGGCCGTGTTTCGATGGCATGGCCATTCACGCCTACGGCCTCAACTTTCCACCGGAAGATCCTCCCGATCCCCAGGAGATCAATTTCCGCCGCGCGGAGCTGATCCACGAGCTGATGCTCCGCCACGGAGACGGCCATAAATCCTGCTACATCACCGAAGGGGGATGGAACGATCATCCCCGTTGGACCAAGGCGGTGCGCCCGTATCAGCGCATCGAGTACACCATCCGCGCCTATGAGCTGGCGCGGCAAAGGTGGGATTGGTGTCAAGCCGTGGCTTTGTGGGCTTTTCGCTTCCCCTGGCCACAAAAGACGTATCAGGATCATTTTACCTTCGTCACGCCGGAATTTATCCCCAAACCGGTTTATGTAGAAGTGCGCCACTATGCTCATGGCGAACCCTATGAATACCTGAGCGACGATGCAGCGCACATTCGCTAAACACAAGATATTCCACTGGCTGTTGCCGATCCTGGCGCTCATGGCGGGTATTATATGGTTGCAGCGCCACCAACGGATACCTTTATGGCAGGAAGACCAAATCTGGGCGCGCATCCAACGAGAGGGCTTGCTGCGCGTAGGCATGGATGCCAGCTACCCGCCTTTCGAGGAAGCGCTCGAAGAGGGCCAATTCGTGGGCCTGGATGTGGATCTGGCCCAAGCCCTGGCTGCGAGGTGGGGGGTCCAGGTTCTCTTGGTCAACGTCCATTTCGACGGCCTCTACGATGCCCTTAAAGCGGGCAAATTCGATCTGATCATTTCGGCCCTGCCCTACGACCGCACCATGACCCGCGATCTGCTCTACTCTAACAGCTATTTCGACGCCGGCCAGGTATTGCTCATGCGCAGCGATCGCGATGACATCCGCAAGATCGACGGCCTAGAGGGCGCTAGGGTGGCGGTGGAGCTGGGCTCTGAGGGGCATCACCTGGCGCATCAACTCTCGCGCGATAAAGCGCTGAACCTGTACATCGAGGCACGCCGCGAACTGGAGGAGGCCACCGAGCTTGTGCTCGATGGCGAGGCCGATGTCCTTATCTGTGACCGCGTGACGGCATATGGTTTGTTGCGTAACCGGCCAAGCCTTCGCCTCGCAAGCTTGGCGTTGACCAGCGAGCCCTTTGTCATCGCCGCGCCCATGGGCGCGTACACCTTGATGGAGCAGGTGAACGCTGCCTTGGCCGAGTGGCAAGCCAACAGAACGCTGGAAACGCTCAAAGCGCGCTGGCTTTAGGAGGGCCGGCTATGTTCGGCATAAGCCCTTGACGGCCCCTTTGGTCTGTGTTACGATGCGTTCTATCAACGCTGGAGGATACTTTTATTCATGAAGATCACG
>JACIWY010000646.1 GCA_014360745.1 Chloroflexota bacterium | reverse complement strand
TTCTAGACGTCCAACGTTCTTGGGATGCTTGAAATGTTCCATGACGAGTTCGCTGTATGGCAATGGCATGTTATGCTTCCTTTCCTAGCGGGCTAATTTCCCGTAAACTTTGCACAACTTCTTCCATAGCTTGGGACACGAGGTCGACATCTTCCATCTTGTTATAACGGCCAAAGGTGAACCGCACCGAGCCATGGGCTCGTTCATGGTTGCCGCCGATGCCCAGAATGACATGGCTGGCCTCCAAAGAGCGGCTGAAACAGGCGGAGCCGGTGCTCACCGCAAAGCCGCGCATGTCCAGGTGCAGCAAGATCGACTCCCCTTCAACAAAGCGGAAAGAGATATTGGCGTTCTGGGGCAAGCGCTCCGTCGGATGGCCGTTAAGCTGCGAATGAGGCACCTTCAGCAATCGTTCGATGAGGCGATCGCGCATCTCGCGTAGGCGGGCCGTCTCCTCAGGGGTCACCAGTTCGACGGCTTTGCTAAAGCCTACAGCGCCGGGGATGTTTTCTACCCCGCCGCGTAGGTTGAACTCTTGGAAACCGCCGTCCATCCATTTGGCCAAAGGTGTTCCCTCGCGCACATACAACCCGCCGATCCCCTTGGGGCCGTGGATCAGGTGCGCCGAGACGGTGATCAGGTCCACAGGTATTTGGCGGACGTCTATCGGCACGCGAGGAAAGGCGTGGGTGGCATCGGTATGCAACAAGACTCCTCGTTCGTGAGTGATGGCAGCGATAGATTCCAAGTCTTGCAGGGTGCCGATCTCTTGATTGGCTGACTGGATGGAAACCAAGATGGTATCCGGACGGATGGCAGCACGTAGCGCGTCAAGATCAATACGGCCATATTGATCCACGCCGAGGTAGGTTACTTGAAAGCCTTGTTTTTCCAAGGCTCGTGCGCTATGGAGCACGGGGAAATCCTCGATAGCTGTAGTGACTAGGTGCCGTCCTTTTTTATCCCCCAGGGCCAGAGCGACTCCTTTGAGCGCCATGTTGCTCGATTCGGTGCTTCCGGAGGTAAAGATAAACTCCTCGGGGTGTGCGCCAAGCGTTGCGGCGATGAACGCCCGCGCGCCATCTAGGGCATCCTTGGCATCGATGCCGAGCGAATAGCCAAACTGGGATGTGGCCACGGCATAAATGTCAAAGAAATAGGGCTTCATTGCCTCAAGCACGCGCTCATCGAGGCGCGTCGCTGCGGCGTTGTCCAGATAGATGATTTGGTCAAACACGTTCACCCTCCCTATTTGTTTCGGCGCTCGCCCTTGGCGTTCTCATCCCAGACGATTTCAAAGGCGTGATCGTCTGCGTCTTGGTTGCTACCGCTCTGCGATTTCTCGTGGTCGGTCTCTGCGACCAGGGTAAATCGCTGCTGGCAGGCGCAGAGGCCGCCTGTGCACGGAGTGCCAAATCTGTTTATGATGAAAATAGGTCGGAGCGCTACTTTAGGCATAGTATAAATCATAGATTGTTGATAGGCTAGATATAGTATATACCTTTGGGGCCATATAGCAAACGACAAAAGTCACATCTGGCGCCATTCTTTTTGCTCAAAGAACTTGTTATCGAGGGGCAAGGCTTTCCGGAGTGCGAGGGGCATGGTATTCCAGAGCATAGAGCATGGCCGGGCGGCCATACTCCTGCCCGCCCAAACCAAAGGTGGGTAGGGAATAGTCTTCTAGAAAGTGGAGTTGGAGATAAGGCTGGGCGCGCTGCATAAAGCCTTCCATCTCCTGGCCATCATCCAACAGATAAATGGGGTGACCATGCGTCTCTAGGATGTCGAGGAAGCGTAGCACCTCTTCGTCAGACCAATACGCCGGTCGCGCCGTGGCGCGCTCTGTGTAACGCGCC
>JACIWY010000645.1 GCA_014360745.1 Chloroflexota bacterium | reverse complement strand
CCCTATCCACTATCTCTGAGGGTCATTGCACAACACCTCACGGGAAGACGACAACTGTGCCAGCCATCCCCACCCCGTCAGAGGCGCCGTGGAATCTGCAATGGTAGCGATAGACCCCGGCCGTGCCAAACTGCCGGGAAAAGATATCCCCCTGATCCATAGTACTGCTGTCCCACGCGCCGCCATCGTCGGTGGCCGTGTGCGGGAGCGCCTCGCGGTTCGTCCAGCGCACGGTCGAGCCGGCGCGAATGATCACTACCTTGGGACGAAAGGCGAGGTTGATCATATCCACAGCTACCGTGCCCTGAGAAACGATCAAGTTGAACGGTGCCATCGCGATCCGACCATCCACCTGCACCGGCACGTCAGCGCCGGGGAACTCGTACACGCCCATCGTGCCCCGGTCATAGTGGAGCATGGCATAGAGCGTCTGCGTGGCATTGCTCACGTCAATGGGCACCTTCACGCTGATGTTCAGGCCGTCCGAGATCGCCGTGTGGCCGATAACCGGGCCGGGGCCACCGCCTGGCGCCTCGGCGTGGATGACCATCCAGCCAGGCCCTTTCATGACCGCTCTGGGTAGGGTCACCGTCCCTTCAACGACCTCCTGATCCATCACCTCGACCAGAGGCTCCATATTCAAGGCCTTAAAGGGCTTGGTGAGGACCTGGCCGTTCACACGCACCGGAACATCCGCGCCGGGAAACTCGTAGGCACCGATGATGCCCACATCCACATGCGGCATGGCATACAGAGTGCCCGTTGCGCCCGACTTGTCAATGTTCACCGTCACGAACAGGTTGCGCCCGTCCGTCAGTGGCGCGTACCCAATGACCGGACCGGGCCCGCCGCCCTGCGCCTCGGCGTGGATGACCATCCAACCCGGGCCATCGCTTATAACCTCGGCGATAGTTACAGTGTCACTGATGATCTCCTGATCCCAAACCGATACAAGCAGCCGATCCTCACCAGGCGAGACCAATTTGTAGATCGCGCCCGTGTTACCGCTCGGGCCGGCCATCCGTGATGTGAGCACATACAGTTCATCGGCCGGGTCATAGCCGAAACTGAGGACAAAAACCGGCTGCGTGATCCCGGCGGTCACCTGGAGCTCGTCGATAGTCCAGATTTGGCCCGAGATCGAAGAGCGTCTGGCCATCAATAGGATGCCGCTCGGGGCGTTAAAGCTCTCGCTCCAACCGCCAAAGATATACCGGCCGATGTATTGTGGCATTGTGCTGCCACGGTATACATATCCACCGACCACAGCCCGGCTGATCCCACCCCCAGGCGAGCTCGAATTGGCGAACTCGATAACGGGATCGATAAGCGATTCGCCACGTGGGCCCACGTCCGCGCAAGTTGTGGGAGGATTGCCGGGACTCTCCGGGTCGAAGCAATACGTGCCCTCCTTGAGGTTCCAGCCATAGTTGCCACCCTTGTCAACAAGGTTCACCTCTTCCCAACGATTCTGACCCACATCGCTGACCCAAAACTCCCGTTGCCCCCCTACATCGAAAGAGATGCGATAGGGGTTGCGAAAACCATAGGCATAAATCTCGTCACGCCCTTCCCGGCCGACAAAAGGATTGTCGCCGGGGATACCATAGGGCTCCTCACCATCGACATCGATGCGCAAGATACTGCCCAGCAAGGTGCTAATATCCTGGCCATTGCCGAGAGGCGGATGGCCCAGCCCTACATCATTGGCCCGTCCCCCATCGCCTAGAGGGATATAGAGATACCCATCGGGCCCAAAAACAATATCCCCCGCGTTGTGATTGCTCTGTGGTTGATCCACCTGCAGCAAAATGCGCTCCGAAGAGGGATCGGCCTTGTTGCGATCCGCATGCGACACG
>JACIWY010000644.1 GCA_014360745.1 Chloroflexota bacterium | reverse complement strand
GTGAACGCCTATTGGCAAGCGCAAGATTGCGCTATTCGCTTTCGTGCGTATTGCCTAGAACATAACTTGCTTGATTTCTCTTTGACCATGGAGGTTTTTAGCCGCTACTTGTTGCCTCATGACGTGTATCGGCGCTACTTTGGGGCCCGCTATCGACATCTGCTGGTGGACAATGTAGAAGAAAACGTGCCTGTTGCTCAAGATATGCTGCGTTGGGCTATGACCCAGGTCGATTCTGCCGTGCTGACCTATGAGCTGGGCGGGGGGCATCGCGTATTCTTGGGGGTGGATCCGCTCGGCGCGTCGGAGCTGGCCCGCGAATGTGGGCGCACGCTGGTTTTGGCGCGGCCTTTTGAGGCCAACCCAGATGCGTTAGCCTTTGGGGCGGCACTGCGTCGCACGCTGGGCTTGTCCGCGTCCGTCGATCTCAGGGGTATCGAAGGCAACCCGCAAGGTGCTTTGCTGGGGACCGGTGGTGGCGACTATTGGATCAGCATGATTCGCTGGGCCGTGGAGCGGGTATGCGCTTTGGTCGAGAGCGGAGTGTCACCGGGCGAGATTGCCCTGATAGCGCCCTATGTCAGCGAGGTGATGCGTTTTACCATCGAGGAAGAACTGGCCGCGCGGGGCATCGCTTTGCATCTGTTACGTCCCTCCACGCCGTTGCGCGAAGACCCCATCATTCGTGCCTTGTTGGTGCTCTGTGTGCTGGCTCACCCTCAATGGGAGATCGGGATCCAGGGCGAACGCTACAGACCCTCGACGGAGGATGTGGCCCTTGTCTTGGGCACGCTCCTGGACGACCTAGACCCGATCCGCGCCCGCCACTTGGCCGAGGAGGCGTTGCCGCCTGGCGCATCGGTATTAGCCGACTTGAGCGGCGCCGGGGGGCCATCGGATGCGGCGCGGCTGGGGCGTTTATGGGAGAATGTGGGCTTTCAAGTGCGCCAACACTATGAGACGTTACGCGTCTGGCTAGAGACCTACCGTCAAGGCCGATCCGAGCCGGTGGATCTGTTCCTGTCGCGTATCTTTGGCGATCTCTTGTCGCGTCCGGGTTATGGCTTTTGCAACCGACCCGATCGGGGCAGGGCCTATGGCCGTTTGGTGGAATCGGCCTACAAGTTCAGGCGGGCCGTTGCCCTGGACGAGGAGACCGATGAGGGGCGGATGGCTCGCGATTACGTGCAGCTCATCTTGGGGGGCATCGCCAGTGCCGAATACCTGCTTGATTGGCCCCGCACAGGCGCAGAAGAGGCCGTCATTCTCGCCCCTGCGTATACGTATTTAACCCGCGATCTCGCCACCGACTATCAGATTTGGCTGGATCTCGGCTCCGATGGCTGGTGGAACCGACCCAACCAACCGCTCACCCATCCTTTTGTGCTCTCGCGACACTGGCCCTTGGGGCAGCCCTGGCGTGATGTGGAGGAGCAGCAGGCCAATCGCGAGGCGTTGGGGCGCGTAGTATGGGGGCTGGTGGCACGCTGCCGCAAAGGGATTTTTCTGGCTACGAGTGGGTTAGGCATCGACGGTATGGAACAAGACGGTCGTCTGCAACGGGCCATTTTGCGCGTTGCGCGCTCTAGAAAGGCGGCCCATGACTGAGGAGTTGTTCGGCTATCGCTTGCGGCCCTCTCAAGCGGCCATCCTGGGTTATACCGGCGGGCGTCTCGCGGTCTCGGCGGTGCCGGGCAGCGGCAAGACGCTGGTGTTGGCCTTGTTGGCCGCTCGTCTGATCGTTGAGGGGCATATCGGTGACGAGAGCGAGGTCTTGGTGGTCACCGTGCAGAACTCGGCGGTGAGCAACATCTCTCAGCGTATCCGCGATATCCTCACCGGACAAGGATTACCCCCTGTGGGCTATCGGGTC
>JACIWY010000643.1 GCA_014360745.1 Chloroflexota bacterium | reverse complement strand
GACGCATTATATGGTGGGCTCACAGGAAACCGAGCCCGGCGCCGGCTGGCCGTACAACACGGTGTTGGCAGCACTCAAAGAGAGGCCGACGATGAGCGCACCGGAGTTGGCCAGGACGATCGTCGATCGCTATGTCGCCTCTTATAGGCCGACGGAGGATGTGACCCAGTCGGCTTTGTATGTGGACAAGGTGCAAGAGCTAAAGGCAGCGTTAGACGCGCTTTGCGGATACATCATAGACAAACAACGAGAAGTGGAATTGATCGTCTATCGGGCGGCCCAATGGGCACAACGCTTCTCCGACCCCGATTACAAAGATCTATACGACCTATGTCGGTTGATCGTCGAAAACGCCGGCGAACAGACGGAACTGGCCCGCCGTGCTGCCGAGGTCATGGGGTTGTTGGCGCCGCCCGGGGCCAACCGATTCGTCGCCGCCGAGGCGCATCGCGGTTTCCGCATGGGCCGCGCTCACGGGGTATCGATCTATTTCCCCTATCGGGCGATCTCGCCCTTTTATCGGCGGCTTGACTTTGCCAGCGAATCTCTATGGGACGACATGTTATTGCGCTTCGTAGGCGTGTGATGCGTATTCCCCTATAAACAATAACAAGGGGCGCGAAGGACGTGCGCCCCTCGCCTCTGATAAAAGATCGCAGTTATTGTTTTGTGGTGGGTGGCACAGGAAGAGGGGTCACCGTAGGAGGTGGATAAACCCCTTTCCATTTGTCGACCACAGCGATCATCGCCGGGTCGTCGGCATAGCTCGCATCCAGGGTGAGGATCGTTTCCCGATATTCCACAGGTGTCCCGTCGCGAGTAAAGGCGGCATCCAATCGTCCCAGCCACTCGCCGTTGTAGCCTGCCTGGACGATCAGCGTGTTCCCCACGCGCTCCGGCTCCTCCAGCAATTTGCGATCGAGGCCGCCCACGATCACCTGAATGCCTTCGATCTGCTGCGCCAGTTGACGATCCGTCTCCAGCCCTAGATGAGAAAGCAACACGACAAGATCCACTTGGCCCTGGAGCGCGGCAACGCTTTGCCTGGCCGCCGCTATGGGATCGTAGAGCAGCAGTTTATCTTTGACCTTGGTAGCCAATACATCCGGCCCGCTCAGGCCGATCAACCCGATGCGCAGACCGTTCCGTTCCACCACCGTATGGGGCTCGAACAGGAGCGCGCCGCCGTCGACATGGCCAAGATTGGCCGCCAGGAAGGGAAAGGTGGCCTCCTCTTTGCGCTTTTGCAGCGCTTCTAACCCTATCTGAGCGTCGTACCGGCCCAAACTCATGCCGTCATAATCCATGCCGTTCATCCCCTCCAGGATGACGGCCCCCTGAGAAGCGTTGCTCAAGCGGCTACCGCTCAACGAACTACCGGCATCGACCACCAACACCGCCCCTGAAGCCCTGGTTCGTTCTTGTTTGATGGCTGTGGCCCGACGGGCCAACCCTCCTTTGCGCGGCGTTCAACCGCAGGGGTCCTCTTGGCCGGTCACATCGTTGACGTGCAAGATGGTAATCCGTAATAGGTCGTCTCCTGGCGACGAAACGCCCGCCGGGCCGGCCGGTGCAGCCGTTGCCGAGGCGACGACGGCGACTTGGGTGTTCGCGCTAGGTGGCGGCTGCGGCCCTAATATCGGCGCCGCCGTCTTGGCCGCCGCTATCGGCGGCGTGGTCGCGCTCGTCGAGCTGGCCGGCGCGCAAGCGGCTGCAAGCAACAGAACGATAAGCGCAGCCGATATTGCGCACAGGCGGGTTTTCCCCATGAACATACAACTCCCCTCAAGATAAAAGCGCCAGGCACTTACCGAATGCACGACATCCCATGTCGAGTGATAAAACCGTACGTGCGGGCAAAGACGGCCTCCCG
>JACIWY010000642.1 GCA_014360745.1 Chloroflexota bacterium | reverse complement strand
AAGGCAAAGCGACTCCTCTGCTGGATGCCTTTGATCGACGCCTGACGAGCGGGCCACGAGCCTTCCCGGGGCATTCCCCCGAGATCGATCGCCTCTGGCTCTCTCTCAACGGCAACCGTGGGCTTGCCATCTGGGGCACCGACGTATGGTTGGGCATCAAGGCCGGCGAGGGGCGGGGGACGCTGACCGTTCGCTCCGAAGGGCTCCGTAGCACCGATCTGTTCCGCATTCTGCAATCGCACGCTCAAGGGAACATCGCTCACATCGATCTCGACGCCCTGGCGGATGTGCCGGCGGGGGAGGGGCGGGCGCTAACGTGGATCTCGGTGGCCGAGGGGCTCGCCCCCGGCGAGCACCTTTTACACGTCGAGGGCGGCGCCGAGCAGATCGCCGCCGTCCGGGCCTTGCGCGTCGGGCATCGCCCCGAGCCTTGGGCTCTGGTGCGCACTCAGCTCCTCGGCGTGCTGGCCTTGATCTTGCTAGGGGCAAGGGCGCGTCGAGAGGCGCAGCTCGTGCCTTGGCGCCACGCCTGGCAAAGCATCCACCGAAAATGGTCGGCGGTGCCCGTTGCGGCTCAAGGGTTGCTCCTGATCGGCGCGGCCGGGGGGGCCTTCCTGGCGCCCGTGCCGACGCTGCGCCTGGCAGCCCTGACCGCCTATGGCCTCTTGGCCTTGCTAGGCGCAGACATTGCCTTGCTCATGGCCGTCGCGAGCATTCCGTTGGCTCCCCTCCATGTACGTCTCGGCCCCGGCTCTTTTAGTGTGACCGAGGTCGCGCTTTTGATCGCCGTGGCGGCGCGCGTCGGCGCATCGCTCCTCGACGGGCGCGACACGGGCGATCGACGTTGGGCAAAAGCCCGCTTGGGCTGGCCAGACATCGCCGTCCTCGCCTTGGTTGTGCTTGGCCTGGGCACCTCATTGTTAGCCGAATATCGTCGGGTCGCCCTGCGCGAGTTTCGCGTGGTCGTCTTGGAATCGGCCCTGCTTTATCTACTGGTACGCCGCTCTAGATTGAGCCGTTCCTCGCTCATGGCTCTGATCGATGCGCTATGGCTCTCGGCCGTGGTCGTGGCCCTCTATGCCTTGGTCGGCTATGCGCTCGGCTTCGGCGTCATCGCCGCCGAGGGGGTGAACCGTGCCCGGGCGTTCTACGGCTCGCCCAACAACCTGGCGCTTTATCTGGAGCGGGTGCTCCCCCTCGGCCCGGTATTGGCTTGGCGCGCCGACGCTCGGCGCCGGCGTTGGCTCTACGGCTTGGGGACCCTGCCGATGGCCTCGGCCTTGATGCTCACCTTTTCGCGCGGAAGCTGTCTCTTGGGCTTGCCCGCGGCCCTGTTGGTGTTGATCCTCTTTCAGGGGGGAAAATGGCGCTGGTTGGCGCCCCTGGGCCTGATGGGCGGGCTGGCCGCGCTGATACCCCTGTCTCGCACCGAACGTTTCGCCTCCCTTTTCGATCTCTCGCGAGGCACCCTCTCCTTGCGCATCAAGCTATGGCAGGCTGCCTGCGACATGGTACGCGACCATCCCTGGCTGGGGGTGGGCTTGGACAACTTTTTATACTATTACGGCGATTACATCCGGCCCGGCGCCGAGATAGAACGCTGGTTGTCTCATCCCCATAACCTGTTGCTCGACTTTTGGCTGCGTTTGGGGATCGGTGGCGTGATCGTGCTGCTGGCCCTGTTGGCCGGTTTCTGGGCCAGCGCCCTCAAGCTCTACCGAGGGTCTGCCTCGGCCGAAAGGCGTGCGGCCTGCCTCGGCCTGATGGCCGGCATGGCGGCCTGCCTGGCCCACGGGCTCATCGACAGCTCCTACTTTGTCACCGAGTTGGCCCACTGGTTCCTCTTCGCCCTGGCCTGGGTCGGCCGCGCTGGTGATGAAAAGA
>JACIWY010000641.1 GCA_014360745.1 Chloroflexota bacterium | reverse complement strand
CTCCAGCCATGGGCGTGCCATTCGTTCGGTGCGCGAGGACGAGGTCGCAGCTCAGACGATGGGCATCGATGTGGCCCAACTCAAGACGCTGGCCTTCGCCTTCGGGGGTTTTTTCGCCGGGTTGGCCGGTGGCCTATATGCGCATTTGTACGGTTTTTTGCATCCCAATAGCTTTAACGTCGTCAAAGGCTTTGATCCGCTGATCATTATTGTCTTTGGTGGGTTGGGCAGCATGACGGGCACATTGGTGGCCTCGGCCATGTTCGCCCTGGTCATCGAGGGGTTGCGCGTCGTGCTCCCCCAGGGATTTGAGGACTGGCGCTTTGTCATCTATCCGGTGTTGTTGTTGCTGATCATGTTGTTGCGCCAGCAGGGGCTATTGGGCACGAGCGAATGGGGCTGGTTGAACGCGCCGCTGCCGCCCGAGCGCGATATGCCCGCGCGCCAACCGGAGCTTTACCCTGGCCAAAGGCAGACCCCGGAGGAGGCCTAACATGTCTGATCTGCTTCGCATCGAGACGCCGCTTGTAAACCCCGCCCACCTGGAGCTTCCGCGCACGTTGGACATCCAGAATCTGACCAAAATGTTTGGCGGGTTGCGCGCTGTCTCTGAATTCACCTTGGCCGTGCCCCAGGGAGGCCTGTACGGGCTTATCGGCCCCAATGGCGCGGGTAAGACGACGGTCTTTAATATGGTCACCGGCATCTATGAGCCCACCGAGGGAACTATAATCTTTGACGGTACGAATATTACCGGGCTCCCGCCCCATGTCATCGCCAAGATCGGCATTGCCAGGACGTTTCAAAACATCCGTCTCTTTCAAAACTTGACCGTACTTGACAACGTGCGCATCGCCTTTCACCAACACGCGGGTCACAGCCTGGTAGAGGCTATCACTCGCCTGGGGCGTTTCGGGCGACGTGAGCGAGCGATCAGCGAGCGCGCGCAGGATCTGCTGGCGGTGTTCGGGCTCTTTGAGCGGCAGCTCGAGATCGCCAAGAACCTTCCCTACGGCGCCCAGCGAAGGTTGGAGATCGCCCGCGCGCTGGCCACAGAGCCGCGCCTTTTGCTGCTCGATGAACCGGCTGCGGGCATGAACCCGGCGGAGACGGGGGAATTGATGGAGTTGATCCATTTTATCCGCGATCGCTTCCATCTCACCATCCTGCTGATCGAACACCAAATGAGGGTAGTGATGGGCATCTGCGAATGGATCACGGTGATGGACTTTGGCGAGGTCATCGCTCGCGGCACGCCCCGTGACATCCAACGCGACGAACGGGTGATCGAGGCTTATCTGGGCAGGCAGGGTGGAAGGGGGCAACGGCATGCTTCTTGAAGTCAAGGATCTGCACGTGGCGTATGGGGCCATCCGCGCCTTGCAGGGCATCTCTTTTCATGTCGACGAGGGGGAGATCGTCACCCTCATCGGGGCCAACGGCGCGGGCAAAAGCACGACACTGCGCACCATTTCGGGGCTGTTGCGCCCGATCCAGGGGGATATCCTCTTCCGCGGCGAGAGCATCATCCGCGTGCCCCCAGAGCGCATTGTGCGCCTGGGCATCTCGCAGGTGCCGGAGGGGCGGCAAATCTTTTCCAAGCTCACGGTGCGTGAGAACCTGGAGATGGGCGCCTACACCCGCCGAGATAAGCAAGAGATCGAACAATCCATGAGGCGGGTGTTCGCCAGCTTCCCCCGGCTTGAAGAGCGCCTAAAGCAGCTCGGCGGCACCCTCTCCGGCGGAGAACAGCAAATGCTGGCCATGGGCCGTGGCTTGATGTCCAAGCCTTCGCTCTTGTTGTTGGATGAGCCTTCGATGGGGCTGGCGCCCATTTTGGTAGAAGAGATCTTTGCCATTATTCGTGAGATCAACGCCCAGGGCA
>JACIWY010000640.1 GCA_014360745.1 Chloroflexota bacterium | reverse complement strand
GCGGCAAATGTCGAGAGACGATCCCGGCCTACGGCTCCGGCGGTTGGGCTGATGCACAGGGGATCGGGGAGCAACTCCTACAGACGATGGCCGCGGGCGGGTTTCAAGGGGTCAAAATGCGGGTGGGCGCCATGGACGGCGACGTTGCGACCTCCATCGCCCGCGTGCGAGCGGCGCGCGCGGCACTCGGCCCCGAACCACGATTAATGGTCGATGCCCACGGCACCTTTGACCCACGCTCGGCACGGCGCTTTTGCGCCGGCGTGGCCGATTGCCACCTGACCTGGCTCGAAGAGCCGGTAAGCGCCGACGATCCGGCCGGGATGGCCGAGGTGCGTGCGGCAACGGACATCCCCATCGCAGCAGGAGAGAGCCTCTTCACCCGCTTTGAATTTCGCGATCTTGTGGCCGTACGGGCGGTGGACGTGCTGCAGCCTGATCCGGCCATCGTCGGCGGGATCACGGAGGTGTTGCGCATCGCCGGGCTGGCCGCCGCCCATGGGCTGACGTTGGCTCCCCACTTGTGGGGCTCGGCATTGCTTCTGGCCGCGGGCCTGCATCTCGCGGCGGTGCTGCCGCAAGTGACGACCATCGAGTACTCGATGGGCTACAATCCCCTGCTGCGCGAATTGGCGGAGGAGCAGATCTCCCTCCAAGAGGGCGAGATATGGATTCCCGATCGCCCCGGCCTAGGAGTGACGCCCAAAGAGGATTTCGTGGCGCGGTATATGGTGAAAACGGGGGCTGAGCATACGACGACATGACCGCGAATCACTCTGAAAACCCGGAACAGAACGCCGTCTTTGATCGAGATTGTTTTGCCCACCACCTAGGCATCGAGCTGTTGGAGGCGGGCGAGGGCACGGCCTCAGCACGGATGGTGCTCGGCGAGCAGCATCTCAACGGCATGGGTACCGTCCACGGAGGCGCGATCTTTGGGCTGGCCGACCTGGCCTTTGCCGTGGCCTGCAACTCGCGCGAGGCCCTGGCGGTGGCGCTGAACGTGAATATCTCCTATGTCAAAGCGGTGCGTGGAGGGGTGCTCTACGCACGGGCCACCGAGACCTCTCTGTCAGCACGCATCGGCACCTATGAGGTCGTCGTCACCGACGAGCAGGGCGAGACGGTGGCGCTCTTTTATGGGATGGCCTATCGGAAGCAGGCGCGGTGAGCAAGGGAGGCTTTGAGTCGACAAGGCAGGTGCCCCGATCGATGGGGCGCCTGCCTTTTAGGCGATCGGGTGCGCTTCGCCAGCCTATTCGCCGGGCGCCGGCAGGTCGAGTATCTCTTGCAGGTGATCGCGCACGCGCAGGATGTTGTCCTTCGTGTAGGGCACGTCGCCGTACACGATGGGGCTGATTTCATTGTTACCCACATCCTGCCACTCGGTGTAGCGCGTGTTGGCCGGCACCGGATAATAGTCCGGGCACTTTTTCATGACGTCGGCGCACTTGGGGAACCAGGGGTACTTGGCCGCGATGTCCGGATCGTACCAGGTGTCTAACAAGGCCCCGGGCTGCTTGCCCGTGGTCTGGTTCAGCCATTTGAACGATTCGACGCTGAGCACACGCAACATCAAGCCAAAGGTCTCATCGGGATACTTGGTCTGGGCCGAGATGGCAAAGTTATTGGCGTAGGGGCAAAAGCCGTAGCGCGGCGGTGTCTCAAAAGCCGAGGGGCCCTTAGGATAGAGCACCACGCCCAGCTCGATGCCTCCCTCCTTGCAGCCTTGCATCATGCCGGTAGAGGCCCCAGGGTTGCTGATGATCATGGCCTGCTTGCCACCAAAGAACATCTTTTCCGATCCCTCGGCGGCATCCTCGCGATTGGGGATCAACTTGGCCTTGAGCATCTCCATGGTCCACTTGATGCTGTCCTGCACCTTTTCCTCGGCAAAGAGCG
>JACIWY010000064.1 GCA_014360745.1 Chloroflexota bacterium | reverse complement strand
TGCCGGCCTCGACCGTCGATGACTGCCACACGGCATAGATGTCGTGCGAGATATAGGCCGCATCATCGTGCAAGGTGGCTTCGTGCGGGTAGGTGTGTCCTGCAGTGGGGGGGTGACGGCCCGGACGCCCACGCTCGGCGCCATCTAGGAAGGGGTCGGCGATGGCGATGTGCCCGCTCAAAAGGCAATCCACTCCGACCGCCGTGACCCAGTGGCCTCCGATGCGCCGCCAACCCTCGGTCTGGTTCTCCCAGAGGCCCACGAGCAGAAGCACATCCTCGCTGCGTAGGACGCGTTCGCTGACCTCCTCAAAGCTGGGCGCCTCGTAGAGCGTCAATGTGTACTCGTCCGACAATTGCTTTGACTCTAGATAGCCGCGCAAACCGACGAGCATGTCGTTCGGCCGGGTGCCAACCCACCCACCGGCATACTCCCTCAGTCCATCGGTGTTCAGCCGCTCGGCCAGCTCGCCGATGAGCGGGCGCACGTTGTGTGGATCGTGATCATCCCAGGCGCCATAGGCCTGGACGAGCGGGTAACCGTCGGATACGGTCGGCGGGGGCGCGTTCGCAGGCTCGAACTGGCTATCGTACCACCAAGGCGAGTTGGCAGCCGCAGCCGGGCCGTCGGCGGTGATAGCCGGCAGACCGGGGAGGGCGGGTCGTTGGTCAAAATCAGGTACGCCATTCGGCGCATAGTCAGGGTAAGGCGCCTTCCAACATATATCCGAGCCGCGTGGAGAAGGCAGGTTAAGAGGCGGCCCGCAGTATGAGGTACAGATGACCACATCGTCAACATAGGCCCACACCGGCCCAACGCCCGAGCCATCGTTGAAGACAAAAAAGAGAATCGAAATCTGATGCCCGATATAAGGCGTTAGGTCCAAGCCCGCCGATTGTGCCCCACCGGAGGAAATCGTCGGCGGCGCAATCACGTCGCTTGAGGCCGGATCGGTGAGACTCTGTACCTGGGCAATGAACCCGTTGACAGCAACGTCCGGGTCGAGGCTGGCTACTTCATAGGTGAAACCGAGGTAAGCGCCGTGCGCATCGGCGGGGATGTCGACTACCTGGCTGAGGCTATCGCCGCGGAGGACGTCCGGCTCGCCGGGCAGGATGCCCACCAGGGCCGAACCACCCGAGACGCACACGCCTCCCCCCGTGTTCCAGCCAGTGAGGCCCGCGTCAAAGCCGCCGTTCACCACCAGGTTGCCCTCGCATGGGCCAGCGGCGGGCAGGATCCTGACCGCGACGGAAGCGCTCTGCATGGTGCGTGGGTCGCTATTGACAGTAACCGTAGCCTCGTTAAGTGTTGAGGCGGTGACGCCGACCGCCTTGAAAGTCATGAACTGAATGTTGGTGTAGGGTAGCGGGATAGGTGCTGGCGGTATGACATCGAGAGTCAGCTCGCCGTCGTCGGGACCCCATTCAAGAGTCACCCGTCCCTAATACATCGGTCCGGAGCACAAAGTAGACCCAGTCTCCGAGACAGACCTCCGGGTCAAGGACAAATTTTTGCAGAGTGACATCCGGAGGCGCAGGGGTGATGTCGATATACTCGCAATCGACAGCGGGGAACAGCTCCTGGCCATACTCGTCGTGCACGTGGCCGCTTGCGGCACAGTTCGTCACGATGCCTGGACAGGCGGCCACGGCGCGAAAACGGGCGATGATCACGTGCTCGTGGCCGGGGGGCAGATCGCCCAGCGTCGTGGTGATGTCGAGCCAGCGCAGGGCCCCTAGGGCCGGGTCGTGTTCATCTGGCGGGGGCACGGCGGCGATAAACTCAAGGCAACCCACCGTGTAGTGATCGGCGAAAGGAATCACCGTCAGCGTCGAATCACCGGTATTGCGGATGACCAGGTGGAAGCTAACCTCATCGCCCACGGTGATCGGGCCGGGGGATCAAAAAAGTTCTTGACCACCTGAATGCCGGGCATCACCGTCGTGGTAGGGCTTGAGGTGGTGGTTGGCGTACTGGTTAAGGTGGGCGTGCGGCTGGGCGTCGACGTTCTGGTCGGCGTCAACGACCTTTGCGGCGTTGCCGTCCTAGTGCGCGTTGGCGCCGGTGAGGGCGTGGGCGTAGGACTCTCATAGTAGACAATGATGGACCAGTATTCCAGCGTATAACTGGCATGAATAGTGCAGAGATTTCTAAAACCAACCCACCAATCCTGTGCGGGGTATATGCCGTCAAAGAATGTCGACTCGGCCATTTATGACACAGCTATAGAGTGAGGATGCCGACGGCGCGCCACGTGGTGAATCGACGTCATAACAACATTGGGATTGGTATGCGTGCAACCACATGCCGCGGGTTGGGTTCTCGAGGTAAGATCGAGTTGGGATTGGCAAGGGGCACACCCAGGCTGATTGTGTTGATTGTAGTAATTGGTCTGGAACCTTATGTCATAGGCTACAGAGGTGACTCTGACCCCTGCGGGCACCGAACAGGAGCTGAGGTTAATATGGCTTCTCTGCCAGCCGCCCGTCACCGCGATGTTCGGATACACAGCACCACGGCAATCTGCCGTCAACTCCGGCCCAGCGCTATTGGAGATAGCAACAAGGCCCAATCGCTCAAAAACCAGGCCCGCGTCTCGCAATTGGGCCAACTGTTTGTCGGTGACATGCAGAACAAAAGTGCCATTTTCTTTCTGATAGGCCGGCGTAATGCCCCAGGCGAAGAGCCGGGTCACCTCGTCGGCGGAAACGCGCACGCCAACGAGGTCGTTCGATGCAGGAGGCGCAGCACCTACCGCACCCTCGCGGCCCAAGCCCTCGCCAGCACCGCTCAAAAACGCGAGGACGAGCAATACGGCGACGACGGCGGTTGGTACTAGCCAGCTACCGGCGCCCGAACGAACATCCTGCCCAACAATTCGACGCATCAGCCCCTCCCTTCATAACAGCTACACAGATTCAATAAATCTGCAGGGACAAGGTAATGTCCGCCTCGTAGCCATGTCAGATCGAGGAAGACACAGATCACGATGGCGTGTGCACCGTCGCCTCCGCCATACTATGATGCGTGCAGGCAGGCAAGAGCTCTATTGTTAAACAGATGCCAGGCGCCGGGCATAACACTATGGCGCGAAAAGCGCCCGGTACCGAGCCATTTTAACCGATCTCGGCCTGGATGCCCAGAGCGCGCGCCTGCTGGGCCCAGCTTTGTAGTGCTTGATCAGGCTGGCGCTCGCCCGTGAGACCATACTCCTGCCCGAGCCACTCGTACTTGGCCCCGGCAGACTCATTATAGGGTAAAAGGGTTACAGAATGCAACCCCATTTTGCACATGAAAGCAAATACAGCCCCGATGTTCTCGTCGGTGTCGGTGATGCCGGGGATTAACGGCACGCGCACCTGCACCTGGTAACCGGATTCGGCCAGGCGGCGGGCGTTCTCCAGGATCTGCCGGTTGCTCACACCGGTCCAGCGACGGTGCGCCTCGTCATCCATGAGTTTCAGATCGTAGAGGATCAAGTCGGTGTGACGGGCCAGGCGCTCCAGCGTGGGCCAAGTGCTGGCGCCGCAGGTCTCTATGGCGGTATGCACACCAAGGGCCCGGCATCCGGCCAACACCGCTTCGCTAAAATCGGACTGGAGTGTGACCTCCCCGCCGGTCAGGGTAATGCCCCCGCCGCTGTGGCGAAAGAAGGGGATCATGCGCCGCGCGCGATCGACGATCTCTTGGGCGGTGACAAGGTAACCTTTTATACTCACAGCACCGGTGACGCACACCGAAGCACATTGGCCGCAAGCCCGGCAGAGGGCGAATTCGACGTGGTGTTCACCTCCCTCCAACACGTGCACCCCCTGAGGGCAAACGGCAACGCACCCCCCGCACAGCACGCAGCGTTCTTGCGCAAAGACGAGCTGCGGCTCGCGGCGCTGCGATTCGGGAGAATGGCACCAGGCACAAGCCAGCGGGCAACCCTTTAAATAGACGGCCAGGCGAATGCCCGGTCCATCGTGGACGGCAAACGTATCCAGGTCAAAGATCGTCCCTTCGACATCAAGGGCGATCTCGGCATCGCGGACGGCGGATTCGGCAGCGTTGGTCACGAGCGCCCCTCCTGGCGACGGATGTGATGATCTTGCTGCTGGCGACTGAGCATGGTGAAATACGCACACCAACCGCCCATGCGCACGCGCAGCGAGCGATACTTTTCGGGCTCGCGCTGGGCCGCGCGTAGCTCGGCGGTATCGACGACGGTGAGGGTCATCATATTCCCGCCAGTCTCGACAAAGCTACGCACGAGGCCGACCATGCGCTGGGTCCCTTCGTCGCCCTGGACGAGATGCCGATTCAAGCGCAGGTCAAGCGGGCCGCCAGCCGGCAGGTTATGCCGATGCATCGAGGCATAAGAAAGGATGGCGCCCGGGATGCCGTGCTTGTCGCGGCCCAGGGCTGGTGAAAAGTTGGAGGAAACCGGTTGGCCGGCCAGGCGGCCATCGGGGGAGGCGCCCAAGCCCTCGCCGATGCCGATATACCAGGAAAAAGTGCCCACGCCCGACGGAAAGAGCATACGGGCGCGGTGTGCCTCGGCATGGCGGGCGACGGTGGCGGTAAAAGCCTCGATCAACTGCTGGCCGACGGCATCGGCATAGGGATCGTCGTTGCCGTATTTGGGCGCGGCCAGGAGCTTGGCACGCAGCCACTCATAGCCGCAATAATCGGCGTCGAGCGCGTCGCATAGCTCGGCCATGGTCGCCGCGCGATCCTCAAAGATGACCTTCTTGATCGCAGTGAGCGAATCAATAGTATGGCTGGCGCTCTCCAAGAGCATGCCAAAGGTGCGGAAACGGGCGCCCCCGGCGGTCATATCGCGGCGGGCGGCGATAGGCCCTTCGATGAGGGCGCTGAGCAGCGGGACGGGGGCGATGGTATAACGGTCGTCGATGGTGTCCATGACATGCTGCACCAGCCCACCCACCATATGATCCATCTGCACCAAAAAAGCCGCCCATACCTGCTCAAAAGTGGTAAAGGTACGAGGATCGCCGGTGTCGACGCCGCTCACCTCCTCTTGCAAATTGGGAATGCGCGAGACGCCGCGATTGAGCGCCCATTCCAGGCAGAGCATCATGCTGATCCGCTGGAAGCGAAAATCGGTGCGACCGGGGATGATGACCTCCCAGCAGCCGTCGTTGGTGTAATCGCGCGCGTCGGGCGTGGGGATACCCAGCCGTTCCAGCGCAGGGATGAGCTGCTCGTCGTTAAAGAGGGCGGGCATACCTCCACCATCTTTGAGTACCTCGCAAGTATAGCGCACCAGCTCATCGGGCGAGCCGCGATGCAGCCGCACGGTGAGGAGCGGGTTGGTCATCTTGTGGCGGCGATAACTTTCCAACAAGAGGTAGGTCAAGGGGTTGGTGCCATCCTCGCCTTCGGGGGTAAGGCCGCCGACGACGATATTTTGCAGCCAGTGGTTGGTGGCATCGATGCGATCGCGGCGGGTGCCCTGTTGCGATGAGGTGTTATGACGCGTTCGTGCCTGGGGCAAATCCTGGTCGACCGTGCGCGCCTCGGGGGCTTGATCCTCGGTCGTCTTGGCCCGTTCATTGAACTTGAGGCAAAAACAATCCGCCAATTCGGCGGCCTCGTCAAGAGTGAGGCGACCGGCCTGGAGATCCGCCCGCAAGTAAGGCCAGACATATTGATCGAGACGCCCCATGGCATTGCCGTTCATCGAAGCGTGAAAGATCATGTGCAACAGCCAGACCGACTGGAGCGCCTGCCAAAAGGTATGCGCAGGGCCTGCAGGAGCCTGACGCAGGTTGGCGGCCATCTGGCGCAGTTCGCAGGCACGGACGGGATCGCTGCAGGACTCGGCCTCGCCGGCGCAACGCTCGGCCAGTCGGGCGGTATACTCGATAACCGCCTTGAGGGCAATCTCCACCGAATCCAAAAAGGCCGCCTCTTCGGGCGACTGTACATGGGGCCTTTGAGCCTCGACCTCGGCCATGATACCGGTTAACCCAAGGCGCAACAATTTGGGATAATCGGGCACGATGTGGCCAAAGACGGAGCCGATGGTCAAGCCGCGCTCGGCGGCGCGTTCGCGCTCCTCCTCGGTAACGTAATCGGGAAAACCGCGCTCATAGTGGATACGGGGGCTTTCCAATGTCATAGAGCCGGCAAAAAGTTGCCCCGCCCATAACTCGGTGGGCATGAGGCTCAATTTGAGCGCCAGGGCGCGGGCCTTGCGCACCGGCAACGGCTCGGCAAGGTAACGATCATCGATGCGCGGAGGGCAAACCCATTCTTCGGGAGGTTCCTCCATGGCATCGCGCACGCGGCGGCGCAGGTCGGCCACGCGAGGAGTGTCTTGGCGCCCGGTAATTTGGACCACGAGGTCGGCTATCGGGGTCTCGATCATCTTTATGCTCCTGAACAAGATCGAAAACATGCGGCGCTTTACCCTTTTGTCAGTGACAACATTCATTATAGTCGATCATCTTGCGATGTCTATCGAATGAATACCTGTCTAAAAGATGGCTGAGGATGCTATGCCACGTTGCGCCGTCAAGTGAGAAAGAGCCGGATCGCATCCAGCGAGGTGCTTTTATATTTTTCGAGGCAAAGAGCGAGTTGCGTTTATGGCGAAAATGGGTCATATTAGGGCAGGAACTGCTGCGGGCTAGGTCGCCTGAGGCATGTCTCTGTACGCTCTGGGCACTATGGGGAAAAGTTCCCTGTCTGCTCCTTTGGGCATATAAGGGGCGTAGCAAGAACAGCAGCTCGGTGTTCTATCACTCGGCGACGTAGCTTTGGTCACAGTTGACTCAACAAGTGAGAGGAACGAACCATGATGCATCAAAACCGGGGATCCAACGAGCAGCTCATCCAGGAATTGACGTCAAGCTACCCGTATTGGGAAAAAACCAAAGACCTGGTAGATCAATTGATCGACATCATCCTGAACTATCGGCAGAGCGGGCATCCCGGCGGATCTCGAAGCAAAGCGCACATTGTGCTGGCGACCCTGTTGAGCGGGGTGATGCGCTGGGACATCCGTCACCCGGAGAAACGCTTCGCCGATCGCTTTATCCTCGGCGCGGGGCATACGATCCCATTGATATATTGCACATTGGCCGTGCTCAATGAGGCGTTGCGTATCAAGTATGAGCAGACCGGCGATGAACGCTATGCGATCCCTCGTGCAGAGGAGCGCGCGGTCTATTGGCAGGATCTGCTCGGTTTTCGGCGTCGGAATGGCTTGCCCGGCCACGCCGAAATGTCCGGCAAGACGCTATTCCTCAAGTTCAATACCGGCCCATCAGGGCATGGTTCGCCAGCGGCGGCCGGCCAAGCCCTGGCACTCAAACGCGCCGGCTTGAAAGATGTGCGCGTCTTTATTGTCGAGGGAGAAGGAGGGCTAACGCCGGGGGGAACGCATGAAACCCTCAACTCGGCGTGGGCCCTAAAGCTCGACAATTTGTATTTCCTCATCGATTGGAACAACTATGGTATCGACAACCAGGCCATCAGCCAGACGGTCTATGGCACACCCCAGGATTGGTTCTCTTCCCATGGTTGGCGGGTGTTGGGCACGGAATCGGGCAGCGAATGGGATCCGGTCACGCGCACCTTGCTCTCGCTCGTCAACGAGCCTCACCGTGTGCCCAGCGCAGCCTGGTTCAAGACGCGCAAGGGTCGTGGCTATCTCAAGTATGATAACGCGGCACACGGCGCGCCTCATCCCATGAACAGCGATCTGTTCTGGCAGACAAAAAAAGAGTTTGCGGACAAATACGGTGTTTCTTTTGTGAACATGGGCGGCAAAGCGCCCGGCGATCCGGCCGAGTTGCGCGAGGAATTCGCCGCCAACCTCCAAGTGGTTATCCAGGTTTTGCATCGCGACCAGGAGCTGGTGGATTACCTGGCGGATAGGTTGATAAACATCGCCGAGAGCGTGCCCACCGAGATCAAAACCATGCGGATCGCCACCACGCCCAAGAGTCCTTTCCAAGACGAACGTCTTTACGACTATGAGCACTATCCTGAGGACCTCTATGTAAAGCCGGGCACCTCTATCGCCAACCGCCGCGCGTTGGCCAAGTGGGGCGCATGGGCCAATGCCTTTGGCCTCCGAGAGTACGGCAGGCCACTGTTCCTGGCCTGCTCGGCCGACCTGGCCGGCTCAACCAATATCAGTGGCTTTGCCGAGGCCTGCGGTGACACGCCGGGCTATGGTTGTTATTGGGCCGATGAGAACGAGGAAGGGGTGCTCCTGCCCCAAGAGATCACCGAGTTCGCCAATTCGGGCATCATGGTGGGCGTAGCCTCCACCAATTTGGCCGAGGACCCCGAGAGCAGCTTTGACGGTTTCTGGGGGGCATGTTCGACCTACGGTTCCTTCTCCTATCTCAAATACGGCATGATGCGCCTGTTCAGCCAGGTGGCCCAGGATTGCCCCTGGAAATTGGGCAAAGTGATCTGGGTAGCCGGGCATTCGGGCCCCGAGACGGCGGACGACAGCCGCACGCACTTTGGCATCTTTGCCCCCGGCGTAACCCAACTTTTCCCTTGGGGCGCAGTGATCAATCTGCACCCTTGGGAGCATAATGAGGTGCCTGTGCTGTTGGGGGCCGCCCTGCGCTTGAACGCGCCCATCGTCGCCTTGCACCTGACCCGCCCAGATATTCGCATTCCCGATCGCGCCGCCCTGGGGATGCCCTCGCACTTTGCCGCAGCCCGTGGGGCCTATGTCGTGCGCCCCTATCGGCCCGGCCAGCCGCGCGGGGGGCTGATCATCGCCCAGGGGACAAGCGCCATGGCCACCCTCGTGGAGTTGTTGCCCGAGCTGGACAAGCGGGAGCTGAACGTCAAGATCGTCTGCGCCACCAGCCCACAATTGTTCGCGCTTCAGCCCGAAGCATATCGAAACGAGGTCATCTCGCCCGAAGAACGCTTGGACTCGACGTTCATCACCACCCAGGCGCGGTGGCTGATGCACGACTGGCTATTGAACCCGTTGGCCGAGGAGTATGCCCTTTCCAGCGATTGGGATAACCGCTGGCGCACCGGCGGCACGCTGGAGGAGGTGCTCGATGAGGCACATCTCTCGCCTCCGCATGTGCTCGCCGGCATCGAACGCTTTGTGCGCGACCGCGAAAAACGGCTGAGCACGCTGCGCGATCAATTACAAGGCGCAATGGGCGATTTGTGCTAACAGACAAGAGGCCCCTTGAGCAGCTCTCAAGGGGCCTTGCGTTCGCCAGCGAACATCGTCTACAAAGCTCGCATTGCCCAGGCGTGATACAGGATGATCCCCGCCGCGACCGACACGTTCAGCGAGCCCACTTGCCCGCGCATGGGCAAATAGACCAGCACGTCGCACGTCTCGGCCACCAGCCGACGCATCCCCGTTCCCTCGCCGCCCAACACCAGCACCAGCGGCACTCGGAAATCCACGCTGCGATAGTCTTGAGCGCGAGGGTGTTGCTCCAGACCCACCACCCAGAGGCCCTCTTTTTTGAGCCTTTCGAGGGTGCGGCTCAAGTTCGTCACCTGGGCAATCAACAGATGCTCGGCCGCTCCGGCCGAAGCGCGCCCGACTGCCGGCGTCACCGATGCCGCGCGCCGCTCGGGAAGGATTACCCCGTGCACACCGACCGCCTCTGCCGTGCGCAGAATGGCGCCTAGGTTTTGCGGATCTTGTACCGAATCGAGGGCCAACAGAAACGGAGCCTCGGCGCGCTGTGCAACGTCAGATCCGCCGATCGCCGCCCGCGCGAGCAGATCGGCCACCTGGACATAAGGATAGGGCGAGACGCGCGCCGCCACCCCCTGATGAACAAGCTCCCCTTCCAATTTGTCCAGCTCATGGCGCTCCACCTGCCGTAAAGGGATGCCCGCATTGGCGCAAAGCGCTTCGATCTCGCGCACGGCCTCGGTCTCTTGGATGCCCCGCGCAAGCCATATCTCTACAATCCGTCGGCGCCCGGCGCGCAACGCCTCGCGCACCACCTGTCGGCCGACCAGCATCTCCATAGGGCTAGGACAACGTCCAAATGGTGCCCTGGGGGCCATCCTGCAATTGCACCCCCAGTTCGGCCAAACGCTCTCGGATCTGATCGGCCAAAGCATATTGTTTGGCCTTGCGCAACTCGGCGCGCGTATCGATGAGCAACCGGATCAGTTCGCCGGTCAACTCCGAGCCCACTTCCGCCTCCAGGTTTTCCGGCAACACGCCCAGCACATCCCCAAGAAGCCGGCTGTACAGCTCGTCCAAGAGCGTCAACGACCCTTTGGTAAGCGGCATACCGCTGTTGAGCAGACGGTTCACCTCTCGGGTCATGTCGAACAAAGCGGCGATTGCACCCGGTGTGTTAAAATCGTCGTCCATGCTGCGCTCAAAGGCGGCGCGTGTCTCTGCCACCAATGCCTGGACCTCGGCGGAAGCCGGGCCCTCCGGAGCGACGCCGAGCTCTCGACGTATGGCCCGCACCGTGCCCCATAGACGGTTCAACCCCGCTCCCGCGGCGTCCAAGGCCTCATCGGTGACATCCAGCGGCCCACGATAATGGCTGAGCAAGACAAAGAAACGGATGACCAGCGGATCCCAACGCTGAAACGCCGCCTCCAGGGTGATGAAATTGCCCAGCGACTTGTGCATCTCCTCGCCACGGATCATGAGCATCCCATTGTGCACCCAATAACGGGCAAAGGGTTTGTTCCAGGCTGCCTCGGCCTGGGCCACCTCGCATTCGTGATGGGGAAACTTGTTCTCCACCCCGCCACCGTGAATATCAAAAGGTTGCCCCAGATACTTGGTGGACATGACCGAGCATTCGATATGCCAGCCAGGAAAGCCCTCTCCCCAAGGGCTGTTCCAACGCATAATATGTTCCGGCTCGGCACGCTTCCACAAGGCAAAGTCGGCAGGGTCGCGCTTTTCCTCCATTACCTCTACCCGCGTGCCGGCTTGAGCCTCCTCCAGACGTCGGCCCGAAAGTTTGCCATACTCCTTCCAGGCAGAGACATCGAAATAGACCGAGCCATTGACCTCATAGGCAAAGCCCTTCTCCAACAAGACTTTGATGAGCTCGATCATCTCAGGGATATGGCCGCTGGCGCGGGGCGAGATATCCGGCCTGGTCACGTTCAGGCGATCCATGTCGCGAAAGTAACGCCTCGTATAAGTCTCGGCCAGTTGCATGGGCTGCATCCGCTCGCGGCGAGCACCAGCTAGAATACGGTCTTCGCCTGTATCGAGAATATGGCCGACGTCGGTAATATTCTGGACATACAGAACCTTGTAGCCCAAATAGCGGAAATAACGCACCATGACGTCGAAATTGACATACGTCTTGCCGTGGCCAAGGTGCGCATCGTTGTAGACCGTCGGCCCGCAGACATAGATGCGCACCTCTCCCTCATGCGTGGGAACAAAGGCCTCTTTGCGACGAGTCAGAGAATTGTATATTTGCAGAGCCATCGCTCATACCTCCAAATGTGGCTTGTCACAAGGGTTCAGCGCCAACCCACTTGGGACGCCGCCTCTTCGGCGCGTCCCAACGTACAGATACATTGGCGGCTAGAGCGATACTTGGGCACGAACATCGCGTTGTGACGTTTCATAGGCTGAAAGATGTATTCCACATAGTATAATGCAACCCTAACATATGCCCAAAGCGTGTCTCCTATTGACGACGATGGTTATTTTGGATTTGGGCAAAGATCATGCGCCCCGCCACCGTTTGTAGCACGCGCGTCACCACCACCTCTAGGGTGTTGTTGATATAGCGACGCCCTTCCTCGACCACGACCATGGTGCCATCGTCGAGATAGCCCACGCCCTGCCCAGGCTCTTTGCCCTCCTGGATGATCTGCACCTGCAAGGTTTCCCCCGGCAAGACGACCACCTTGACGGCATTGGCCAGCTCATTGATGTTGAGCACCTGCACGCCTCGCAGCTCGGCCACGCGATTCAGATTGTAATCATTGGTCAACACCGGGCAGCCCAGCTCCTGCGCGAGCCTGATAAGTTTGCCATCGACCTCGTGGATCTCGGGAATGTCCATCTCCACGATCTCTAGGGGAACGCTGTCGTCTTTTTGGAGCTTGTTCAGGATATCCAGCCCCCTCCGCCCACGATTGCGGCGCAACACATCGGGCGAATCGGCGATGTGTTGCAGTTCGTCCAGGACAAAACGAGGTACGATCATCGTCCCATGGATAAAGCCGCTTTGGTGGATATCGACGATTCGCCCATCGATGATGACGCTGGTGTCCAACACAACCATATCCCGCTTGCGGGTTACCATATCGTGCCCGACAAAGAGCCCCAACAAGTTGAGGATATCCTTGTCACGCATGATCAGGATCATGGCCCCCAAATAGCCCAGGAGAATGGCGGCCAGAAAAGGAGAGATTTGCCCCCAGATGCCGGGCAACATGGAAAGGGGTAAGGCAAGAAGGGCGGCGATGATCAGGCCGACTAGGCAGCCGCCGATACCCATGACCAAATCGCGCGCAGGAACTTGGTGTAGGCGACGGCGCAACTCACGAAAGGGAACGACGGTGACATAGGGGGCGATAAGAAACCCAATGATAGCAAATAGAATGGTGATGGCGATACGGTAATAAGCTGCACCTGTGGGAAAGCGAGAGATGATCCAAGGCGCCCATACTGAGCCCAATCCCCAGCCTATCAGCGCACAGAACAACATGATCACAAGGCGCAAAATGATCTCTATGGACATCAAGACCTCCTCCTAAACT
>JACIWY010000639.1 GCA_014360745.1 Chloroflexota bacterium | reverse complement strand
CGGCTACAACCACATCGACGCAAACGGCCACATCGACCTTTACCCCGACGGCGAGCCCAACTCGAACGTCGACGCCGACGCGTACGCCGACGGCCACGCGGACATACACCCCGACGGCCACGCCACAGCCCACCGCGACCGACACGCCGACATCGACGGCGACGCCTACCTCGAGCGCCACGCCGACGCCCACGGCCTCGAGCACCGCCACGGTTACGCCATCGAGGACGCCTTCGCCGACCCTTCCCGCCACGGCGACGGCGAGCCCCACGTCGTCCCCATCGGCGACGCCCAGCCATACCGCCACGGCCAGCCCGACAAGCACTGTTACCTTGACGCCCAGCAAGACGGCAACCGCGACGGCATCGGCGACGCCCAGCGCCTCGCCGACCTTCGCGCCCTCGGCCACGCCCAGCGACACGGCTACCCCGACGGCTAGCGCAACACGGACGCTGACCCCTTCGGCGACCGCGACGGCGACATCGTCACCCACGGCGACGGCGACACCCACCATCACCCTCACGCCCAGCCCCACCCGAGATCCGCGTCTGCCGGCCTGGACGTTCATCCTCTATTACGCCGGAGACAGCGGCCTGACCTTCTTCTTGGATCGGGCGCTCAAGCGTATGGAGGCCCTGACCGACTTGTCCAACGTGAACGTGTTGGTGTTGTTCGATGGCGAGGGCTCCAACTACACCTGGCGTTATCACATCCAGCCGGGCGGCCAATATGTGCAGGGCGTGAACAAATGGTTCTTGGGCGAGGTGAACTCGGGCGACGGGCGCGTTTTGCAAGAGTTTGTAGCCTGGGCGCACGACAATTACCCGGCGCAATACTATTACGTGGCCATCGCCGACCATGGCCGGGGCACGCAGGGCATCGCCTGGGACGCGCCCTACTCCGACCGCCTGACGCCCGGCGAGCTGCGCACGGCCTTGCGCAAGGCGACGCACGGGGGCGCCTGGCGCATCGACGTCTTGCACTATGACGCCTGCCTGATGGGTATGTTCGAGCACGCTTACGACGTGCGCGATTTCGCCGATTATTTCGTGGCCTCGGAGAACCTGGCCATCGCCCTGTTCGGCCAGGATTTGTATCTCGAGGTGGCCAGGGCCGAGGCGACGCCCAGGCAACTGGCAGAGAGCATCTGC
The DNA here is from genome assembly GCA_014360745.1 of Chloroflexota bacterium. Taxonomy (GTDB): domain Bacteria; phylum Chloroflexota; class Anaerolineae; order UBA1429; family UBA1429; genus JACIWY01. The sequence continues at coordinate 764 of JACIWY010000639.1, read as the reverse complement.
GATATCTATTTCAACCATCCCTTTGTGAACCGAAATGCCCGCACCATCTCGGCCATCGACACCAGCCGCCTGGAGCCGGTGAACCGCGCCCTCGATGCGCTGGCCCAGGCGCTCGTGCAAAACCTGGCCGCGCATAAAGGCGAAATCGCCGCCGCGCGACACGAAAGCCAAAAATTTGACTCGCAGGACTATTTCGCCATCACCGATGACGATGAATACGTGGACCTGTACGACCTGGCGCTCAAATTGGAGGCCCGCGTGTCCGCGCCCGCCGTGCGCTCCGCCGCCCGCGTGCTGATCGAGAGCCTGGAATCCGGCGTCATCGTCGCCGAGCACCACTACGGCATTCCCCCCAAGTGGGGCCTGGACGGAGCCCATGGCACCGCCCTCTATTTCCCCAACCATGCCCGCGCTTCAGAGCTGCGCGACTATGTTAGCGGCAACCTTTTTGCTTTTACCGCGGATAACCATTGGGACGAGTTCTTGGCGGCCTACTATCAGCTGCGTGCCCCCTTCCCCGAACCGGAGGAGGCGCCGGGCATCCCGCCGACCCTGCCGCCCTTTATGGAGCTGGAGGATTTCCTCGAGTTCATCGCGGCCCAAAGGCACCCCTAAAGTCTCTTGCGCCCATCAGGATGAACATTACAGTTCATTAAGGTTGGCCAAAAAAGGCCGAAATGGCCTTGACTATCCGAGCGAGCGTATGCTAGAATGGAGACAATACGGGCTTATTCCCCGGTTTCCTTCTTGTCCGAGATAAGCGA
>JACIWY010000638.1 GCA_014360745.1 Chloroflexota bacterium | reverse complement strand
AGCTTGGCGAACGATGCGGCTCAACAAACGCACCATATCCGCCTCATCGTCGACAATGAGCAAGCGCTCCGGCCGGGCAACGAGCGTCGAAATGCTGGCCACAACCTCTTCGCGCACCACCGGCTTGATGAGCAGATCGTCCACGCCCAACGCCGCGCCGGCCCTGCGCTCCGTGGGAAAAGCGCACACCACAACGGGAAGATCAAAGGGATACACCGCGTCGAGGAGGGCATCGGCCCTCTGCAAGGCCCGCTCTAGCTCTCGTTCCGAGCTGGCCGCAACGACGGCAACCTCGGGGTGTTCCTCACGCACCATTTTAACCGCCTCCGAGAGCGGATCGGCCAGCGGAACCGAATCGGCAGTCAGAACTTCATGGTGTTCCATATGGCGCTGGAGAATACGCACTACCAGGCCATCCTCGGCAAATACGGCCACCTTGGCCCGCCGATCATCCCTCCGCAGCGGCCTGGCCGTGCGACGAAGCGACGGCTCGCCGGGCCCGCCTTCATCTTGAATAGGAAGCGAGAAAAAGAACGTGCTGCCCTCGCCCAGGCGGCTTTGCACCCCGATATGCCCGCCGTGCAGGCGCACCACATGCCTGGCGATCGCCAGCCCAAGCCCTGCCCCCGAGACTCGCTTCATCGATGTATCCACACGCTCAAACTCTTGGAACACCGTCTCTAGCTTGTCCTCCGGAATGCCCACACCCGAATCGCGCACATAGACCGTCACTTTCCCATCTTCAACCGTAGCCCCCACCTCGACGAACCCTTGAGGAGTATAGCGCACCGCGTTGTTGATCAGGTTCAAAAGCACTTGCCGTATGCGCGTTTGATCCACATTGGCCATAACAGATAGCGAGGGGAGACGGACGCGCAGCTCCAGCCCGGAATCGCGGAAAAGAGGCCCCGCCGCAGCCAATGTATCGCGCACAAGCTCGATCACATCGGTGGGCTGGGGGAGGATCGGCAGCCTGGTGGCTTCTATCTGGGCCAAATCCAGAACATCGTCGATCATGTTCAACAGGTGCTCGGCATTGCGCCAAATAGTGAGCAAATCCTCGCGGAGGATGGGCGGCCAGGATGCGCCTTCGTAAACCTCCGGAGACATGCAAAGCATCTCCGCAAAGCCGACGATGATGTTCAGGGGAGTGCGCAGCTCATGGCTGATATTGGCGACAAAGCGCGATTTGACCTGTCGGGCCTCCTCGGCCTCTCGCCGCGCTGCCTCCAACTCATGCGTGGTGCGCTCTAGAATGCCGTGTGTGATCGTCAGCGAATCCAAAGCGCGCCGCAGTTCCGCGCGCCGCTCTTGCACCTCGCGCGCGGTCTTCCACGCTTGAGATTGGCTATCCAAAGCCCATTGCAAAGCCGTATAAAGGTTCCGCGCCGAGAGGCCGGAGGTCAACGCCGTGGCCCACAACAAGCCAAGTGGCGCAACGGCCTGGGCAAGGGAATAATCCGAGGGCCCGCGGGCCACGCACAGCACCGAGATAGCTGTGAGGAGCGCGGCCATCCTCATCGTCGCGCCCGAGCCGGCCAGTAGGCCGGCGATCCCGACGATAAGCGATTGATAGTAGAGCCAAATTACAGAAGGAACAGATATATACCCTACGATAAATGAAAATAACAAGCCAAGAAGAAGAAAATTTGTTCTCCAAAATATTTTCATACGATTCATAGCCAGGCAAGAAACGGAAAACAAAAATAAAACTATGGGGAACATTAAAAGTCGAAAAGGTGGAGGATCGGGCAAGGAGGTGCCCAGGGCAACCACCCAGACCCAAGCGGCGCCAAGCCCGAGCCAACAGAGATTGGCAATCACCGGCTTGCGCAGTTCCTCAATATCCGATCGAAGAGATGGGGATAATTGTTCTTCCATGGTGGCCGTTTCCGAGGAATCAAAACGCGAGATCGAGCCTTCG
>JACIWY010000637.1 GCA_014360745.1 Chloroflexota bacterium | reverse complement strand
GAGGATATTTCCCCGGCATCAGCCCATTGGTGCCAACCGGCGATCATATAATTTTCGAGCTCCAGCGGCGTCTCAAAGAGCTTGAGCGATGGATCCATACGATCCTCCTCTGTATTACACGCCTAAGGTCGGCAGGAAGCGTCGAACCAGTTGATATTTTATTTTGCTCCGGTTCGACGTTAAGGTCAAGATAGGCGATTAGAGCCGATTCCAGACCAGGGGGAGCCGGATCAAAACCGGCGGCGGGGGCTCTGGCACAGCGCCATAGCGCGACACGCCGCTCTGCCCTGCCGCATACAACAAGGGGCTGGCTTCCTCCGTGGCTACAACCACCTGCGACAGGCTCAAGCTCACCAGGCCCTCGTTCAACGGCTGCCAGGTGAGGCCGCCGTTTAGCGAACGGAACACGCCATCCTGTGCGGCGCACACATAGACGTTGGGGCGCGAGAGGTAATCGGGATGCAAGGCCACGCCGGTGAGATTCTGCCCCAAGAGCCCGGTAAAGTCCCAGGTGTCGCCCATGTCCGCCGAGCGGAACACGCCGGCCGTAGTGCTGGCAAAGATCCACGTACGCCCGCCATAGCCGACGCCCTGGGCCAGAGCCTGTATATAAGGCGTATCGGGCTCTTGGCTAGACGCCACCCATGAGAGGCCGCCATCGGTCGTCGTAAAAGTGCCCCCACCCCAAGTGCCCACGACGAGCCTTGCCTCATCTCCTGTGCCTCCCAGCCAGAGGATCGCCGTCGTATTGAGCGACGCCAGGCCGGCAGCGCGTTGGGTCCACGAGGCGCCGGCGTTAGGCGAGTAGTATACGCCATGTTCGGCGGTGGCCAACCAGATATCCTTAGGATCGGAGGAAAGGGCCAAATCGAGGACATTGAGTACGGCAGGAGCTGTCTCACTGGCCTGCCAGGTGCTCCCCTTATCCGAAGACACGAACAACCCACCCGAGGTGGCCGCATAGACGGTGCCTGTCTGGCGATAGTGCGGAGCAAAGGCGATGGCGTGCACCTCGGCAGAGCTCAAGGTGGTCATCGCCCAGGTGTCTCCACCGTCCGCTGAGCGATAGAGACCACTCGGCCCCCCCGCCAGAACGATGGGCTGCCGCACAAAGGAGGGCGCCGTCGCCACCGCCTCGATAGTCACGCCGAGCACCCCTTCATGGCGCTCGGCCCAGGTCTCCCCGCCATCTCCCGAGCGATAGATGCCCCTCGCACAACCGGCATAAAGCACGACAGGATCGTCGCTCGGAATCGCCAAAACATTCACAGACTGGGCGAGGCTAGAGCTCAAACGCCACGTATCGCCGTTGTCGGCGGAGCGATAGAGCCCCTGTTCGGTGCCCAGATATAGCTCGCCAGTGCCATCGTAATCGGGGGCAAAGGCAACACTATGCACCACCTGATCGGGGAACCACGGCCCGTTCCAGGTATTCCCGCCATCACCCGAAAAATAGGCGCCGGCCAAGGTGCCGACCAAGAGCGAGGGAACGGTAGCAAAGGAGGGAGCCACGGCGATGTCGATCACCGGCACGGCGTTAACCCCGGTGAGCCCTGTAGGTGCCCATGTCTGGCCGCCATCGTCGGAGCGATAGAGACCAATAGCCGTGCCCCCAAAAGCGACAAAGGGCTCTCCTACCCCACCGGCGATGGCCACCGATAGGGCGCTCACCGCCGGCCCGACGCTGAACCACCGTTTACCCGCGCTGGGCGTCCGCGCCAGGCCCCGGCCGGTGGCCGCGAGCACGGTTTGATCCGTGGCAAAATTGGGCGAAACGGCCAGGTCGGCCACGGCCAACGAGGCCAACCCCGTGCTCCAGCTCGACCAACTCAGGCCGCCATCGTCAGAACGCAGCACGCCGTTCTGCGGGGTGCCGAGAAAGATCATGCCGTCCTGGCCAGCGCTCGGAGACAAAGCGGCGACA
>JACIWY010000636.1 GCA_014360745.1 Chloroflexota bacterium | reverse complement strand
CTACGCCATGTCGATCCCGGTGAAGACAAAAGATCGGGCGCGTATGCACGCCACAGCCGATGTCTATAATACGGGCCTCACATTATCCAGCTCGGGGCTGGCCGTCAGCGGCGATGGCCGTCGCTTTCAATGGCAGGGCGATGTGCTCGCGCCACGATCGGGCGCCTGGGATGCCTACGCCTCCCGATTAGGCTGCCTGGTGCCCACGGCCCAAGGATGGGCCGGTTATTACGACGGCGCCGCCTCGGTAGAAGAGAACTATGAAGAGCGCACCGGCCTCGTGCAAAGCTGGGATCTGCACACTTTTTGGCGCTTCAGCATCGACGGGCCGATGATCGTATCGCCTCACGGCAGCGGGGGGCTTCGTTACATCGATGCCGTCGTATTCGACGAGCAGATCTATTTTTACTATGAATACTGCCGCCCGGACGGCTCGCACGAGCTGCGCTTGAATCGCGTCGCCCGCTAGGGGCGCCTTTTGTGCCATACGATCAAGGGGGCAAGATGATCACACTTGAGGACAAGATCCGTGGTTGTATCGCCGGCTCATGGGTGGGCTCGGCCATGGGGGCCGCCGTGGAGGGCTGGACGCCGGAGCGCATCCGCGAAACATACGGCTTCTTACAGGAGCTCAAAAGCTATAAACATTATACCGCATATACCGACTGGCAGCGCCCGCCGGGCACCACAGAGGATGGTATCGAACGCCAAAAATTGATGAATACCGCCGTCATCGCCAAGGGCGATCGGATCACGGCCGACGACCTGGTGCGCGTCTGGGTGGAAACGTTGCAACCGGAGCGCATGATCTATAAGCAAGAGCGCTTTGACCGCAGCTTGCTGGAGATGGCCAAGGCTGGCGTGCCGCCCCGCGAGCTAGGGCGGCTATGGCCCTTCAACAACGTGGTCTCTATGGCCCGCGCCAGCCACACATTGGGCATCATCAACGCCGGCGACCCCGCCGGTGCCGCCGCCGATGTCTATGACGTGGGGTTGGTCTATTCCGGTGAAATGACCTTTGCTCTGCGCTGGGCGGCGCTATACGACGCTGCCATCGCCGAAGCGCTGAAACCCGATGCGACCGTGGAATCGGTGTTAGAGACGGCTCGCGCTTTCGCCGATTATCGCAGCCAAAAGAACACGCCTTACGGTGGCTATGACACCGTGCGCCAGGAGCTGGAGCGCGCGCTAGAGATCGCCTCGCGCTACGACGACCCCATGGCCATGCGCGACGAATTCTACAGCCATTATTTCGGCGGGCGGCATTTCGTATACGCCATGTCACAGGCCAACGAGGTGGTGGCCAAGGGATTAGCCATCTTTGCCGTGACCAAGGGGCGCACGCGCGACGCCTTGCTGGCCGCGGTGAACTTTGGCCGCGACACCGATTGCCTGGCCGCCGTGGCCGCAGGCCTGGCCGGCGCCCTCTCCGGCGTCGATCAGATGGATCCCGAATGGATTCGCCAGGTGAACGAGGCCACCAAGGCTGACCCCTACACGAATAGCCAGCGCGACATCGACGAAACGACCGAGGGCCTTTATGCCGCCGTGTTAAACAAGCTGGCGCGGGAACGCCGCTATCTCGACACGATGCACAGCCAACCCGGCTATCTGGACTAACCCCAACCAGCCGGCCGATCCGAAAGGAAAAAAATGTCTATAGACGCGCCATCACACGACCTGACCCAAGCCGTCAAGGCCCTCGCCAAGCAGAGCGGGGCCGCGTTGGTGGGGGTGGGCTCCATCGATCGCTTCGATCCACAGCCCCCTTACTTTGACCATGCTCCTCGTGGACACGATCCGCGCCTTTTTGTCCCCGAGGCCCGCGCGGTCATTTCCATCGCCCAGCCGATCCTGAACCCGGTGATGGACGCATCGGCAGCGTTGGCCGATGTGGATATGGAGATGGTACCGCCCGATATCAAATACC
>JACIWY010000635.1 GCA_014360745.1 Chloroflexota bacterium | reverse complement strand
TACCATCACCTTTTATTGGGCAGTAGGTACGCCGAATGCCGGCACCGTGGCTCACACCTTCAATGACGTCATTGAAGCGGGCAAATCCAAGACCTACTATGTGCCGGCGCACATCCCCGGCCTGCCGAATGACTTTGTTGGCTCTGCTGTGGTGACTGCCGACCAGCCGGTGGCGGCCATCCTGAACACGACCCGCACCGATGGCACCAACAAGCGCATCGGCGCGGCCACGGGCGTCCTGAGCCCGGCCACCAAAGTGTTCGCCCCGTATCTGCGCAAAGACTATTACGGGCGCAACTCGTATATCGCCATTCAGAACACGAGCGATCAGACGGCGACGGTCACGGTCACATACTATGACCACACAGGCGCCCAGATCGCCGCGGCGACGGAGAACTTGACCATCCCGCCCTACACGACGGCTATCTCCTACCAGGATCAGAACGCCAACCTGCCGGGCGGTGGCGGCAGCTCCGGTTTCCATGGCTCGGCCGTGATCGAGGGCAACCAGCCCCTGGCGGTGGTGGTGAACAACGCCAACTCGGGCACCAGCCCCACGACCTCCGGCTTTGAGAGCTACAACGGCCAGGGCACCGGCGCCACCAAGCTCTATCTGCCCAAGCTGACGGTCAACTATTATGATTACCAGTCCAGCTTTACGGTGCAGAACGCCGGCACAGCGGCCACGGCCGTGAACGTGGAATACAACTTTGGCGGGACGACCTATACCCATTCGAACCCGAGCCTGGCCCCAGGCGCGGCTTGGCCCGTCTATCTGGCCTCGCCGGCGCAGTCGAACCTGCCATCGGGCATCTCCGGCAGCGGCTCGGCCATCATAACGGCCAGCCAACCGTTGCTGGCTGTCGTCACCGAGGTCTATGAGCAGGGCGACAAGGGCTTTGCCGTGATCACCAGTGCGGTGCCCGATGGCACCGGCACGAGCACGGTGCTCTTTCCCAAGTTTGCCCGCACCTACTATAACTATAACGGCGGTATCCAGATCCAGAACATCGGCACCCAGCCGACCGTGTTGACGGCCACCTTCTCGCAGGCTGGCCGCACCGATGTGGTCGTCACCAGCCCGACGATTCAGCCCGGCGGCTCTTACTTCTGGTATGGCCCCAACGTGACCGGCTTGACGGAGAACTTTGGCGGGTCGGTTACGGTCGTCAGCAGCAACGGCCAGCCTATCGCCGGCATCTACACCGAGCGCAATGACACCGAGCCCGGCGACAGCTACACGGCCTACAACGGCATCCAGAAATAACTCTCTCGGACGCAAAGAGGGCGCCTCGATAGGGGCGCCCTCTTTTACCCGGCTGCTCAGGGCTCTCGGCGCTTGAGCACCAGCAGCGTATAGTCGTCGGACGGCGCCCGCTCGCCCACAAAGCGGCGCACGGCGGCGTCCACGATCCTGATCATCTCGGCCGCCGGGCGGCCTGCTGCTTCAGCTACGATGGCGGCCAAGCGTTCCTCGCCAAACTCTTCTCCCGCCCCGCTCAACGCCTCGGTCAGCCCGTCGGTGTACAGAATCAACGCGTCGCCGGGGCGTATCTCCAGCGCGCCCTCTTGCAGTTCTGGATCGGGCCACACCCCCAGGACAACGCCGGGGATGTCCAGCGCCCTGGGAGATGCCCCAGGTACTGCGCTGACATATAAAGGGGGATTGTGCCCCGCCCGCGCGTAGGCCAGGCGGCCCGTTTCGAGCTCCACAACCCCGTAAAAGAGGCTTACGAACATCCCCGACGACGCATCCTCCATCAGGATGGCGTTCACCCGTCGCAGCGTCTCCGCCGGGCCATATCCCTCGCGGGCCACGGTGCGCATCACCGTGCGCGAAAGGGCCATATAGAGCGCCGCGCCCACCCCTTTGTCCGAGACATCGGCGATGGCGATCCCCAAGCGCCCGCCGGGTAAAGGCACCAAATCGTAAAAGTCGCCCCC
>JACIWY010000634.1 GCA_014360745.1 Chloroflexota bacterium | reverse complement strand
TGTTGTTGCCCCGGGATCCCGACGCGCCGGCCAAACTGGCGGACCTGGTTTCCGCACAGCCTCGACTCATCGCCCAGCGTTTTCACGCCCATCGAGGCAAAACGATGTATTTTGAGAGTTTTGACCAGCCTCATGTGCGGCGCCTGTGGGCCAAAGCTGGGGAGTTGGGTTTGGTCATCGAATTGCACATCGGTCCCAACTTTGCTCGCGAAGTGGCCCGGGCGATAGCCGACTATCCCGACTATCCAGTATTAGTCGACCATTTGGCCGAACCACACTTGGGCACGTCGGAAGAATATGAGGATGTCCTGGCGCTGGCCCGCTTTCCTAACGTTATTATGAAACTGTCCGGTCTATCGCATTTCTCCCAGGAGCCCGAACCTTATCTGGATACGAAGCCCCTCGTCCGTCGGGTGGCCGACGCATACGGCCCCGATCGCCTCGCCTGGAGCAGCGGTTCCCCCAGTGTGGTCGATATGCTGTTGGACCACTGGACGGAGGAGGAACGGATCAAGGTCAAAGGGGGAAATCTGGCCCGGTTGGCCGGTTTTGTCTAAATTGTGGGCGTTTTGCTTGGTATTTAGCTGCGTGGCCCAGCCACCTGCCTGATTTTAGCTCCTGATATGAGATTGGTTTTTGACTTCCAAGGCTAGACTTGTAAACACTGTTGTTTTTCTTTTTGGCCCTTTGGGGGGTCGGTTGGGAGAGATGAGTGTCTAGACGACAACGCTCTTTATTGATCGGTCTTTTGTTTCTTGTGTCGATAGCGAGTTTTACTACGGGCGTCGCTTTTCGCGAAGTCTGGGAACGGCGCGGGCGCATCAAGCAAGCGATTGCACGTAGAATCGCCTTAATGGCCCCCTCCACATCGAGTGCTCCTACAAGCTTGCCGCCCGATGATCCCACTTGGCCGGCAATAAGCCCTGCCCCTACTCTTACTCCAACTTATCCGGCCGTGCCGACGGCGACGATCGAGAGGCCTTCTGTTACAACTACTGCCACATTGGCCCAGACACATCCTGGCCTGCGAGAACGGCTGCTCTTCCCTTTGGTGCAGCAGCAAGTCCCGACGGCGACGCCGACATTTACCCCTACCAAAACCAAACGCCCTTCCCCAACGCCGACCCCGACATTGCCCTGGCCCCCTGCACTAGAGAAACCGGGACGTAGCAAGCTGGGTTTGCATGTGCAATGGAACAATTCGAGCGAGATCATGGAATTCGTGCGACGCATGAAGCCGCCGTTGGTCAAAGCGGTGGGCGACTTTGGCTTTCTCAACGAAGTAAAACAGGTATCGCCGACGACGGTCACCGTGGCCCGCGTTGAATGCGCACCTCGCCTGGAGGGCGACCCGGTGGAGGCAGCCCGCGCCTTTGTGGCCGAACATCTAGAGACCTACCGCCTCAACCCAGCCGTTGATTATTGGGAAGGAGTCAACGAACCTCAGATGGGCGAGCGCATGGAGTGGTTCGCAGCCTTTGAGGCCGAGCGAGCACGGGTGATGGCCGAACATGGTTTCCGCGTAGCCGTGGGCACTTTTTCCGCCGGCACGCCGGAATGGGAAGAGTTTGAGCGTTTTCTACCCGCCATTCAAGCGGCTCGACGTTATAATGGCATTCTGACGGTGCATGAATACGATGCGCCTATGCTGGATCGTTCGTTAGGGGCCGGTTTGCCTGGACATCCGAACTATCCAAATCGCGGCGCTTTGGCTTTGCGCTATCGGTGGTGGTATGAAGACATGCTCAAACCGCGAGGGCTGGTGGTGCCGTTGGCTATCTCTGAAGTCGGCGTCGACGGCTGGATTGCCAATCGTCCAGGCCCTAAGGGTAAGGGTTGGCTGGATTTTCGCGCTTATTGGGTAGAGCAGGGTTTGGCTGAGGACGGTATCAAGGCCTATTTGCGGCAGCTTGACTGGTACGACGAGCAGTTGCAGCAGGATGGG
>JACIWY010000633.1 GCA_014360745.1 Chloroflexota bacterium | reverse complement strand
CGCAGGCGATATTTTAGGAAAAAGAGCAGCATGGCCTGCAAGATCTCGAGCGCCGCCCAGGTGAACAAAAAGATGCCCATGGCAAAGAGAAAGGGCCGGTTGGCCAACGCTGCGCGGATCGAGTCGCGCGGGCCGGGCCGTTCTTGAAACTGAAGTTCCGGGCGTTCGCGGGTGCCCAAAAAGGTGAGCAAAATGCCCAACCCGGCGCCAAGACCGATGCCAGCGCCGACGGCCAGCACGCGGCCGGCATTTTCGGGGTGCATGGTGCCTATGACCGCCAACGGCACGGTAAAAGCCACGAGCCCGCCAGCGATCGTAAACGCCATCCGGTAGCTGGTCAGCGTGGTGCGTTCGTCATAGTCGGGGGTGAGCTCCGGTGTCAGGGCATAGTAGGGCATATAGACAAAGGTCGCACAGGCATCATAGAGCACATAAAGCACGGCGTAATAGATGGCCAGGCCGAGTTGGCTGCCGATGGGCGGGCGAAACCAAAGCGCGGTAAAGGCCAGGCCGAAGGGGATAAAGCCGAAGAGCAAAAAAGGCCTCCGCCGCCCCCAGCGGGTGCGCGTGCGATCGGAGAGATAGCCGATGAGGGGATCGTTGAGGTAATCCCACGAGCGCCCCACAAAGACGGCCAGGGCGGCCAAGCCGGGCTCGAGGCCCACGACATCGGTGAGAAAGATGGCGAATAGGATGCCTAGCACCGAGTTACACGTGCTGAAACCAAGATCGCCCACGCCGTAGAGCAGCTTGGTCGAACGCGGCAACGCCTCGCTGCCGACTTGACGTAAGCCTGGCTTGTGCATAAGCCCTCCCAGCGTCGTCATCCTCCTGCAGGTTCCTGCGGGAGGGTATCCTCATCACAGAGAACAACGGAACATGCGGTGCCGCTTGTACCACGTGGCCCCCAGCGCCTCTTGATCGTGGAGGCTACGAAAATTGTCCTCTTGCACCTGTACCAGCTCCAAGTGGGTGTAACCGAGGGCCTTGATCGTCTTGGCCAGTTCGCTGTACATGAGCACGTTGGCGCCCAGGCCTCGATACTCGGGGAGAACGCCCAACCCGTTGATATCCAGGCGCTTGGTGGCGCGCCGCGCGCGCAAGATGTAATACCAACCCAAGGGCCAGAGGCGCCCCCGCGCACGTTGCAGGCCCTCGTTAATATTAGGATAAGAAAGGACAAAGCCGACCGGCTGATCCTCTTTGAGCGCGATCTTGACCAAGCGCGGATCGGCAATGCTGAGGATCTGGCCGGCAAAGAGCTCGATTTCCTCTTCTGTCGGCGGGACGAAATCGTCGTGGGTGGCAAAGGCTTGGATATAAACACGAGCCACCCGTTGGACCCAAGCCCGCAGGTCGCTCCCTTTGCCGGGGCTGATGACGGTGAGCCCGCTGCGCCGGCGTAGCCGCTCGGCCAGGCGGGCGATGCGTTCCGGGAGGATGCCCTCGCCGCTGATATAGCCCGAGAGATTATCGCGATGTTTGGCCAAACCGGCGTCGCGAACGAGCGTTTCATAATAGGGCGGATTGTAGGGGATGCCCATCGCCGGCAACAGGTCAAACCCTTCCACCAACAAACCGGCCGCGTTGGTGTCCAGCAAGGTGCGGGGGCCTTCCATCCTCTCTAGCCCGCGATCGCGGGCCCACTGGAAGGCGGCGTCGAAGAGAGTGCGCGACACGGCGAGGTCATTCACCGCCTCCAGGTAGCCGAAGAAGGCGCTGCGCTGCCCCAGGTGTTCGTTGTAGCGGCGGTTCTCCATCACACCGATGCGCCCGCGCACCTCCCCCTCATCCTCGGCCAGAAAAAAGGCGGCCGCAGAATGTCGATAGAAGGGATGGCCCAGGCGGGGATCGAGGAGCTTTTTTTCCTCTGCCAGAAGGGGAGGCACCCAATAGGGGTTGTCGCGATATACGATGTAGGGCAGATGGACAAAGGCGCGCACCTGGCG
>JACIWY010000632.1 GCA_014360745.1 Chloroflexota bacterium | reverse complement strand
GCTGATTCACCTCAATGACGACCAGTTTCAGCTTCTTGCCCACCAATTCCGATTTGGCCTCTTGCAGCCGCCCTTCGCGCAGCCCTGAAGGCAGCGATGTCAAATGCGAATTGGGCACAAAGCCACGCAATCGCCCAAAGGAGACAATGACGCCACCTCGATTGTAATCCACCACCTCACCCTCTAGAATCTCGCCGCTCTCCAACATCTCCTGAGCACGCAGCCAGTCTTCTTGCTGCAACCCTTTGTTCAAAGAAACGACGATCACATCTCCCTCGCCCCAGGTCCGCCAGACCATGACGGGAATGCGATCGCCGAGCTGGAGCGACTTGACATATTCCTCATCTACCAGAGCCAGGTCCTTGGCCGGAATGACGCCGTCCCGCTTGGTGCCCAGATCGACCACGATATCATGGTCGGTAATAGAGAGGATAACCCCCTCGATAATATCGCCCCGTTTGGGCATGGTGTAATCGTAATCGCCCTTGATAAACTCGGTCAATCTTTTGTGGAACTCGACAGTTTCACTTGTTTTTGTTTGGTTCATAACACTCCTCGTGATTGCATAGGCCCCTCAGCGTGCCGTCAGCCACACTATGGGCACAGCGGATAAAATAAAAAAAGGCCGCAGAATACCCGCTTCTATGAGGTAACCTTATTATAGGGAACCTCAGCAAAACAGGTCTGCGGCACAATTGAGAACAATTCATAAATCGTAGATAGGATACCCACGAAGGCGATTTCTGTCAAATCTACCCTTGCGATATCCCTTTTTGCCCACCTAGCTCTGCTTGATCTACGCTACCTTGCGCGACTCCGCGCCCCAGACGCACGACCACCTCATGTACGCCGGCCTTTTCGCCGCACAAGGGGACCGCTTGATCCTCGATCTCCCTGCCATCCAGCTCGACCGAAACCACACCCGCGCAAACGTGTTCCGGATTGTGCACCGTAATATGATACTCGCTACCCTGATATCGATAGGTTATCTGATAGCCCTCCCAACAAGAGGGAATACACGGAGTTATGCACAAGGTATTTCCACGGCGTTCGAGACCCAAGATCGCCTCGATCCCTAGACGATACAGCCAGGCCGCGGAGCCGGTGTACCAGGTCCACCCGCCGCGCCCTACGTGGGGCGGCAAGGCATAGATATCGGCGGCTACCACATAAGGTTCCACCCTATATCGTTCCACCCTCTCTGTCGTCGTCGCTCGGCTCAATGGATTCAGCGCACGGAACAATTCATAGGCTAAATCACCTCGTCCCAAGCTGGCCACCGACCAGGTCAACCACACAGCCGCATGAGTATACTGGCCGCCGTTCTCGCGAACCCCCGGCGGATAACCTTTGATATAGCCAGGATCGTGTGGCGTCTCGTCAAAAGGCGGCGCGAAAAGCAGGATCAAGGCATCCTCAGGGCGATATAGCCTTTGCAACGCCGCATAGACCGCACGCGCCGGCCGCTCAGAGTACACCTCCGGGAGATCATCCTGCTGCCAAAGCACCGCCCACGATTGCGCCAGAGAGTCGATTTGGCATTCTATGTTCCTAGAAGACCCCAGCGGCTCCCCATCGTCGTAAAAGGCGCGCAGATACCACTCCCCGTCCCACGCCGTTTCATTCACGGCCCGGCGCAATTGGCGCGCCCGTTCGCGATAGTTGCGAGCCAGTTCCTGATCTCCCCAGCTCTCGGCCAATGGCGCAAAGCGGTCTAACGTGGCTGCTAGGAACCAGGCCAACCATACGCTCTCGCCGCGACCTTCTCGACCCACCCGATTCATGCCATCGTTCCAATCGCCGGTGCCCATAAGCGGCAGGCCATGCAAGCCCGATGTCGTCCCTTCCTCGATAGCGCGTCGACAATGCTCATACAGGCTATAGCCCTCCTCCGTCGTCTGCCACAGGCCATAGCGTTCCTCTTCGCCCTCTTTTAATGGGTCGCCCCTGAGGAA
>JACIWY010000631.1 GCA_014360745.1 Chloroflexota bacterium | reverse complement strand
CTATCTGCCCATCGACCACCTCCACGGCGTTGGCGACCTTGTTTACCGGCCTGGAACCTGTCGCGCATGGGCTGCTAGGCTATGAACTATGGCTGGGGGAGTACGGCCTGTTGACCCAGATGCTCGCTCTACAGCCCGCCATGGGGCCGGGAAAAGAGACGCTGCTCGACTGGGGCCTCAAGCCGGAGAGCTTTCTGCCGGCCGGCGGGCTGGGCGAATGGTGCGACATGGCCGACATCCAGACCACCGCCTTGGTGCCGGCGCAATATGCCCATGGCGCCCTGACGCGCATGTGCTACCGCCACTTTTACCGCATCGTCGGCTATGCCGATGTCGTCGACATGTGGGAGAGCCTGCACCATCTGCTTGGCCATGACGACGCGGAACGCAGCTTGTACATCGTTTATTGGGGAGGCATCGATCGGACCGTGCACCACGAGGGCGCCCGGGGCGGGCACTGGCGGGCCGCTCTGGACAATGCTACCCGTGCGGCGGAGGAGCGCTTTTTCTGGCGGCTGACCCGTGACCGTCGCGCCGATACCGCCGTGGTCGTCCTCGCCGATCACGGCTTTGTGCATTCGCCGCCAGAGGGTGCACACGCCATCGACAAGGACCCTGCTTTTGTCCGCCATTTGCTGATGCCCTTCAGCGGCGAATCGCGTGTTGCCTATCTCCATTGCCTGGACGCCAACAACCCCGCAGCGCGAGCAGACCTGCAAGAGGCCCTTGGATCGGGATATGTGGTGCTAGATGCGGCGGAGGCTCTGAAATCGGGCTTGTTCGGCACGTCGCGCCCTCATCCAGAGACCACCAGGCGCCTGGGGCATTTGATCGTCATCGCGCGGGGCGAGCGCTATCTTTTATATGGCGAAAAGGCCCAAGATTTGCGCGGTCGACACGGCGGGCTCACCCCGGAGGAAATGCTTATCCCCTGGTTGTTGGCCCGCCTCGACGCCCTCTAAGCCTTTGCACACACGCTACCAGGGCTGGATGCGACGATAGATGGCCAGGCCATCGCTGGGCAATATATCTTGCAGAAGCTTGACTTCGTCCTCCGTCAATGGCCCATCGATCAGAAGGGGTTTGCTGCCCAGGATCTCGCGGAATATGGGGATCATCTCGGCCAGCGGCGGCCCGCTGGCTTCGTCTTCCAGGGTGATCTGGATGCCATGCGGCCGCTCGACCTCCAGCAGTCTGGGCACCGTATGCAGCGACACCGAATGCAGGTGGATCATCGAATAATCCACCGCCTCGCAGATACGCACGTCGTAGGGCAAGAACCACCGCGCATAGTGTTCGGCGGAAAGGAACGCCGTCGCGTCGCACTGGGTGCGCACCACCCGTCCGGGCGCCCAGATGCCGAAAGGATTCACATACCCGCCGCGCAGCTTGGGCGTACGCTCGATTTGTGCCTCCAGCACCTCGATAAAGGTGTCGGTCGCCTCGTCGAGAAAGCGTTCCAAAGCCGCCGGGTTGTCGTAGATGGAGTAGCTCATCAACTCCGGCCCCACCACCGCCTCGGCCAGGTCAGAGGGGCCGCGCATCAAGGTGTGCACCGGCGCAAGCCGCCCGTTGGCGCGTTCGACGACCAGCTCCATCAGCCGTTTGAGCACATCGAACCAGCCCTCGTGGCGGTGGGTCTCCTTTTGTTCCCACTCTTCCCAACTGGCAATAAAAGCCTTGGTGCGCATACTTCCGCCGCGGATCGTGGCTCGGATCGGCGTGCCCAGGATCGCCTCCACCCAGGGCACTCGACTATATGGCGCGCTGGTCGCAAAACGATCGCCGTGGGTGATTAACGGCCCAGGCTCCCATTGTGATCCGGCGGCGCGATCCACGTCGAGCATCTCCGGAGTCACGTCCAGGTCATGGCTGGCCAAGGTTCCATCGCTGAGGGGTAGCCACAAATCGCCCAAAGGGGCCGACTCGTTTTCCGCGTACAGCGTGCCCTTGCGC
>JACIWY010000630.1 GCA_014360745.1 Chloroflexota bacterium | reverse complement strand
AAGCCGAGCAGTGGCGATCCCGGCCACAGCCCCGCCCAGGATGCCGTAAAGAATGACGAACAAATACTCGACGCTGACGACGGCCAGCACCTGCCGCAGGCCCAGGCCGAGGGCGCGCAAAATGGCAAAGCTGCGCAGCCGGCCGGTCAACGAGGCAAAGGTGTAGATGAGCAACCCCAGACAAGCCACCAATGAGCCGGAGAGAAAGCCCACCGTCAAGTTGCCAAAGATACCCACGCGCTCCAGCCTGGCCCGATCCTCGGCGATCATCGTCCAGGTGTCCTTCTCTTGTTGGGTGACCACCTGCAAGCTTTTGAGCTGCTCCTTGAGGTCCTCGGCCCGCAGGGTGGGTTGGGTGCGCAACCAGATGGAATGCGGTTCGGGGCGGCCTATCTGGTCAAAGATGTAATCCAAATTGGCGACGGCCAACGAAGCCTTGTCCTCGTACATGGTGGGGAAATAGTCAAAGGTGCCCACGATAACAAAGGGCATGTGCATCACCCCCTCTTCGAGGATGACGTCCATCGTGATGCGATCGCCGGGATAGAGCGAGACGCGATCGAGGAAACGTTGGCTGAGCAATATGCCGTCCGGTTGCAGGGCCAGCTTGTTGAGCAACGCTCCTAGCGGTTCGCGGGCATAATCGTCCCGCCAATAGATGACTTGCTCCAAATCTAACCGATCGATGCCCAAGAGCTGCATGCGCGACGAGCCGCTAATGGTGGGCACGGCTGTGTAGACGCCGACTCTGGCGGCATGTAACACGCCCGGCAGCCGTTCGTATTCGGAGGGGGGCATGAGCCAGGCGTCTTGTCCCAAGCCGGCCTCCGGCCCATCCATCAGGACGGCGTGGGTAAATGCATAGTCGGCGCCCACAGCATAGCGCAGGCGATCGACGAGCCAGGTGTCGGTGCTCAGCGCCATCGAAGCTTCAAAGCCGCCTAGGCAAAGGCAGATGGTAAGCAGGAAAAGAGGGGCGCTGTAAGCGCCGCTCTCACGTGCCAAGTTGCGTAGCCCCATGTAGAACGATACGCCGGGCAAAAGGCCGCCGAATAGGTCGGGCAGGCGCATCAGCAAAGGGAATAGCTCGGTGAGCACCCAACCCGAGGTGAGAATAAAAAGAGCTGGGGCGATGTAGAGTAGGGGGTCGCGGCGGACCCCGCCACTGGCCTCCCAACTGATCGGGGCCATCATGCCGCGTGTACGAAGCTGCCTATAAGCGTAGACGGTCACGAGGATCAGGATGGCGTTGATCAGCAGATGGAGCATTATATTGATGCCGGTGGCCCGCGCCCGCTCTCGTCCGTGAGTCACAATAGTGCGCCGGGTGCCTCGCAACGTAGGAACCAGACGTGCCAGCAGCGATACGGCCAAAGCAAGGGCTATGGTGCGCCAATCCAGGGAATAGATGGCCAACGGCAGGGAAGGTCGGTCGAAAGCCAGAAAACTGGAATGGCGCCCCATTAAGGAGGCCAGTTGAAAGCAGGTGGCCAGCCCCAGCGGCAAGCCCACGGCGGCTTGGAGCAAACCCTCCATCAAGCTGATGAGCAAGATCTGTCCCGAGCTGGCCCCACGGCTCACCAGAATGGCGTTCTCGTTGCGCTGATAGCGGACAGCTACCGCCGAAATAGTGCCGATAAAAAAGAGCAACAAGGCGACGATAGGCAGGCTAAAGCCATAGAGCAGCTCCTTCAGCACGCGCGTGCGAGATTGGACTTTGAGCAGCGGCTCGATGGGTGAGCGGTCTACGCGGATGCTAGGCAGCATCGCCTCGGCCTTGGCTTGGGCGATGGCGATGCCTCGGGTGTAGCGATCGACCTGATCAAAGCGCAGGCGGCGCTGGTCTAACACAAAATACCAATAGGTAAAGTCAACCTGTTGGGGCATGTAGGGGGCGACGAAACGGGCAAAGGCGTTCAAGGAGGTTAGGAATTCCTCGGCCATCAGATCATGGGGG
>JACIWY010000063.1 GCA_014360745.1 Chloroflexota bacterium | reverse complement strand
GATAACCGATGCCCAGATGCCGATCCCACCAAGGAAAGGTCAGACGAGACAGGCTGCGCTTCAAAGCGACGCGTTCGGGGATATACACGCGGGCTGCGTCGCCGGGGTAATAAACCTCTCCACCCAGAAGGAATTCGGCAAAAAAGGCGACGAAAAGCGCCGCGCCCACCACACACCAGGCAGCCCGGGAGAGATCCGGCAGGAGGCTCGGCCTTTTCCCTTGAACCTTCACCCCCGGCCTTTTCCTTTTACGACGCTCAATCGCGCACGGGCCGAATGCCCATGTACACCTGCTTGCCGGTGAGGATGCGCAACAACACTTCGGGAGGGCGACGATCCAGCCGCTCGTAGAGCTCACGCACGCTCAACGGGCGATTGCCGTTGGCCAAAAAGGTGAGAAAGATAGCATCGATGATGGGCGTGTTGGGCGTGATATAATCGGGCTTGGTGCTGCAACAGGTACGCAAGGCGTGCCAGAGCGCATCGACGCGAAACACCTCGGCTGTCTCTTCGTCCACCCAATCCACCTCTTCCAAGTTGTGGATATCGGCGGATAGCTCATCGCGACACTCGTCGCAGAGCACTTCTTGCATATAGACATGGATGTCGCGCCCGCTCTCTTGCCACCACTCCATATCGATATGAAACTTGGTGTCTATCGTGGGGCGTATCCATTTCAGAGCCGTCGGCATCCTCTCTACCTCCCCAAGTACTGGACAACCTGGTCTTTGACCAGATCATCTCGGCCGGATAGTGGGCGCTCGCGCATTTCGTCGGGAGTCTGGTAGAGAGTCCCTTCGAGGGCCGGAGAATAAGCCCAATAACCCTGGCCCACAGGATCAAAACAGGCATTGCGGGCCAGCTCGGCCAAAATCGGCACCAAACCAGAGCGGCGCATAAGGTTGACGACCGAATAAAGCCCCTTGATATGCACGACCCCCCCGCTGCTCAGTTTGGCCAACTCGGCGAAGGCTTTGCGGATCAAGCGGCTCAGCGGCACCTGATCGCGCTCGCGGGCAGCCATCAACGCCACAATAGCCTCTCGATCGGGAACATCGATCAGCATCTCGCGATCGCAAACCACCTCGACGCTGGCGCGGGCCATTTGCAGCACCAATTCGCCACCTTCGACCATCGCCGCGCGCAACCACTCGCTGCGCCGCGAACCGGAGGGTTCATAAGCCAGCTGGTAACGGAAAGGATCGCCTGTCGGCGTCAACGCGAGGCGCCCACCGACGCACATCCCCACCGCCGCGTACCAATCCCCCAAACCGGCGATATAGCGCTCCTCGGGCAACACCCAAGCTTCGATCTCTTGGCGCTTCCCTGCAATCGCCAGAGTGATAGCAAAATGCGAGGCCGTGGTTACCGGCAACATGTTTAAAAACTGCTGCGTGGCCGGCAACGTGCCCGCATAAAGATGGGGGAAGGGCAGCTCTATACGAATCTCTGTCACCTCGCGCACCAATACCGACGGCACATCGTCCAACTCATCGCCGATCTCGTCGATCATGTCGAGGGTGGTGATGCCCACATACTCACCCCCTCGGGCGCGAAAAGCGGGGCGTAGAACCGCCGGCCGCTCAAAGACCGCCTCCGGCTCCAAAGCGCGCAGATACCAGACCGGCCCCTCGGTTTTGCCCAAAACCTCGACACTCCCATCTTGGCCGAGGTTTTGGGCAAACAAACTCACATTGTCGAAGCGCTCGTCTTCCCCCAAGGCATGGTTGAGGGCAAAAAGCTGCGCCTGGATGGAGGTGGTCGTTTCGAGTTCCAGCTCCTGCAAGATGTCGCGCGCCGACACAGGGTGCCCCGCCTCGTAGATCACCGCTTCGGCCAAGTTCAGATGACCGATGTGGATCTCGGGCAACAGCGCACGCAGGAACCAGGTGCCATCGAAATAGACAAACTCGTCATCCTTTTCGAGCGCCGCCTGTAACTTGGCCGACACATAGGGCCCGGCGATCTCGATCAGCTCCTCCTCGCCGATCTCCGAGCCACCGCCTACGACCAATTCCTCCAAGGGCCGATTTAACGGATGGGGATGGACAAAGGAACTGGCGAACTCACGCTCTTGAGGGCCGGGCACCGGCTCCTCAAAGCGCACCCGGATCACCTGAAAAGGACCATACTTGGGGTTACGCCCCGGGCGCACGTCGACGACCTTGCCCACAGCGAAATCGAACGCGGGAAAGACCAACTCCTCACCCACCCGGGCCTCATCGGCGGGGCGATAGATCTTGCCACGGCGCGCCTGCTCGGCAACGGCTTCCTTTTCGGCGCGAAAACGATGTAGGATAATCGCCGAGGCCAGGGTCTCCAGCCGTTGTGGCTTGCCCGCCTCCAGGATCAAGCCGGTGATGAGGTCGATATCTCCTTCATCGACCCGATACTCGTCGCGCCAGAACGCCTCGCTCTGCGTTCTCAACTCCCGAACTCCGACCATACCCCCTCCAAGTATGCCCAAGCGTCCGACGCCAACCTCGCCTTGGACATTTTTGGCCGAGGTTGGGGGCAAAACGGATCATGCCCCCTTCACGGGGGCCTTGGCGCACAACAAAAAATGGGCGAAACAGGGCTCGAACCTGTGACCTCTTCCTTGTAAGGGAAGCGCTCTCCCAGCTGAGCTATTCGCCCAGAGGCGCACCAAGTAAATATACCACGAAGCCTGGATAACGTCAAAGCTGTGGTTACAAAAAGCATCAAGAAGACGGCAATCCACGGGGATTCTCATCCCACGGTACCACATCTGCACTATGGATATACCATTCCAACATGCGCGCCTCCAATTGGGCACGAACGTGGGCATAGTCGGGATCGTCGTACCTATTGCGCAGCTCACGTGGGTCTCGGGCCAAATCGTACAGCTCTTGGACACCGTTCGTGCGACGCACCAACTTGTATTGCTGTGTACGCAACATCGCCGCACGGCAGACGCTTTCCGGGTGCTCTTGCTGTTGGAGACCTTTGGGATAATAGATGTGCGCCGGCGAACGGGGGATGTCGTAATCGGCCCAACGCCCCTCAAAGCAGCGCGGCTCGTGGGTATCATACCCCCCTTCACAGAACACGGCCCGCTCAGGGTCGCCGGGCGCACCCTGCAACTGGGGCAGGAGGGAACGGGCCAGGTGGGTGTGTCGCGCCCGGACCCCGGCCAGCTCCAAGATCGTGGGCATCAGATCCATCAGCTCCACCGGCTCCTCGACGACATGGCCCGCGGCGCCCCCCGGCATCCGGATCAACAACGGCACGCGGGTGATGGTATCGTCCAGAGCGCTGGGCCACTTTTCCACCAAGCCATAATCGCCGGCCCAATCGCCGTGGTCGGAAGAGACGATGAGCGTCGTATTCACCGCCAGGCCGGTCTCGTCCAAGGCGGTCAACAGCTCGCCCAGCATCCAATCGACATAGCTGTTGCTGCCCAGGTAGACGGCTTGTATGCGCTCCAGATGGCCTTCGGGTAGCTCGTCCAGCCGCCGATACCGGCGGATCAGCCGGTAAAAGTCGGGCTTGTCCGGCAGATCCGCCGGGCGCAGCGGGGGCAGGTCCGCCGGATCGTACATAGAATGATAGGGCTCCGGCGCCGCATAGGGCGGATGGGGCATGCTCAGCGGCAGATAAAGGAAAAAGGGCGGATCATCCGGCCTGCGTCGGCGCAGAAACTCGATCCCGGCCGCCACGTTGCGTATATCCCGCGTCTCGCGTCGGTCGCCGGAAAAGGGCTCGTAGAGAAAGCTCATGTAACGGGGATCTTCCAGGCTATAGGGGTTTGGCCCCATATGGCTTCCCTCCGCCTGAGCAAAACGATCCACGCACAGCGGGAACGACTCGGCGGCATAGAGATCGTTCTTGCCATGCCACTCGATCCAATAACCCACCTCGCGTAGGTAACGAAAAAGGCTGGGCTGATGGGGCCGCAATAAATGCCACAACGTGCGATGCCCGGCGACATGCGGATACCAGCCCGTCATCAGGCTGCACCGCGCTGGCGAGCAAACCGGATGTTGCACATGGCACTGTTCGAAACGCACCCCTTCCTGTGCCACGCGGTCATAATTCGGCATCTGCACCAACGGGTGGCCATAGCAGGAGACCGATTCGGCACGCATCTCGTCGGGAAAGAAAAAGACAAAATTCATCCCTTGCTCTTTTTTCATTCTTTACCAAATCCCCTTTGCATTTGGATTGTCGATACCGGCCATGCGCGATACGGCACAAGCCCAATTTGCCACCTCATCCCCCCTTTGGGCATAATATCTCTCGTCGATCCACGTGTACAGAAAGGGGGCCGAGGATGAGCCCATTCCCGGTATTGAGCGAAGCGGAGCGCCGAGCCCGGCTGGAGCCGCCCCGTGGACCCGTCTCGATGGTGCTCGACACCGACACCTACAACGAAATCGACGACCAGTTCGCCCTGGTCTATGCCCTGCTTTCCCCCAACCTCACGGTGGAGGCGATCTATGCGGCGCCCTTTTTTAACCGGCGCTCGACGGGCCCTGAGGACGGGATGAAAAAAAGCTATGCGGAGATATTGCGTATCCTGGCCAAGTTGGGTATCGATCACGAGGGGCGAGCCTATCGAGGCTCTCGTGGCTACCTCCCCTCGGAGGCCGAGCCGTTGCCCAGCCCCGCGGCCCAAGATCTCGTCGCCCGCGCCATGGCCCCTCGCGACGGGCTGCTCTACACCGTGGCCATCGGCGCCATCACCAACGTGGCCTCGGCCCTGCTCCTCGAGCCGGAGCTGGTGCGCCGCATCGTCGTCGTCTGGCTGGGCGGCCAACCGCATTATTGGCCCACCGCCGCCGAGTTCAACTTGCAACAGGATATCGCCGCCGCGCGCGTGGTGTTCAACTCCGGCGTCCCCCTGGTGCATATCCCCTGCAAGAACGTCGCCGAACACCTACGCACCACTCTGCCCGAGATGGCCACCTATGTCAAGGGGCGGGGTGAGATCGGCGACTATTTATACCAGATCTATGAGCAATATCGCGACGACCATTTCGCCGCCTCCAAGGTCCTCTGGGACATCAGCGCCATAGCCTGGCTGAACGAACCCGCCTGGGTGCCCACCGAGCTGCGTCCCTCGCCGATCCTGCGCGACGACCTCACCTGGGCGCCCGAGGACCCCGGCCGACACAAGATCCGCGAGGCCGTGGACGTAAATCGCGATCGTATCTTTGGCGATCTGTTCCGCAAACTACAAGCTTGGCCATGATCTGCCCGGCGATTGACATCGCGTCTATCTTCGCCAAGCCCACTTTGGGTCGCCCACCCGGGTGGGCTGAGCCGGTCGCCGTCGCTATTTCGCTAACGCCGGCGACTTGGTAGGGGTTGGTGTGGCTTGGACTGCCCTCACGGGCCCCAAGCGCCGGCATCTCATGGCCACTATTTTCCCGAGGTAAAGATGTTCAGGCCGAGAAGATCATCCCTCATCGCCCTGCTCGGCGCCATCCTGATGCTCCTGAACCTGACCGCCTGCGCCCCTTCGGCGACGCCGACCCCGACGCCGGACTATCCGGCATTGGAAACGGCTGTCGCGTTCAAGCTATCCGGCACCTTGACCGCCAAGGCTCCTACACCGACGACGACGGCCACCGCCACGACGACCCCCCTACCCCCCACGCCAACGGCCACGGCGCGCCCCACCGCGACGGCCACGGCCACCCCTACGCCGCCGACATCCTCGTTGCTGGCTTTTGTGCGCATCGCCGAGGATCAGGTGGCAAACTTGATGTTCTATGATCTTCGGCAGGGCGTTGAGGAACCCCTGACCCATTTCGCCGAGCCACTCAACATGGGAGACGTGAGTTGGTCGCCGGACGGTCAATGGGTCGCCTTTGTCAGCGCCCACGACTTTATTCACAGCCGCAACCAAGAACGTAACCTCTTTTTGATGCGCTCCGACGGCACCGAACTGCACATGGTCACCGGCGATTATGTAGAGCCGAAGCAAGCCCCCGGCCCCTATGTGCTGCTCAAAGGGCGCGTGCTCACGCCAGGGGGAGCTTGCGTCGTCTGTGCCCAGGGCGCGGCCAGCCCGGCGACGGCCGCCGAGGACGGAAGTTTTGAATTGGCCGGCGTGCCCGCCTCGGCCCGTTGGGCGCGGGCCGTCTGCCAACAGGACGACCTTGTCCTTCAAGGCGACGTCGATCTGGATCTACAGGTGGACGCCCCACAGCCGATCACCATCGAGGTGCGCGCCGAAGGCCGGGGCTGGAGCCAGGCCTCTGTGTCGGCGCAGGGTGACCTGATCGCCGGCACCGTTTACACTTGGACGCTAGACGCCGACAAGGTGCGCCAGGTCGCCTTCCACGGCGAGATCATCACCCGCGACGGAGAGCCCGTGGGGCGTTTGGTGTTGCCGCCCGAGAGCACCCTCTTGGGTGTGGATTGGTCTCCTATTACCAACACGTTATTGGTGGGCGCGCTGACCGATGAAAAGGGCACCGGCCTTTACACCTGGGACAATCCCTCGACACCGGAATTGCTGCTGCGATTGGACAATCCCGACGACCAGATCCTATCGGCGGCTCACCCCGTCTGGTCGCCCGATGCCTCTCAAATCGCCTTTGAGCTGCGCCAATGGTCCTGGTGGGGCGAGAACCGCTATCGCACCGTGCTCATGGTCTGGGATGTCGGCTCAGCGGACAAACCCCGCCTCTTGGTAGAACCCGAATGGGGCGATCACGCCGCCGAGCCCAGTTGGTCGGCCGATGGCCGGGCCATCTTTTACCAGCTTTCAGACGGAGAGCCCGGCGTGGATTATTGGCATAAACAGAACGGAAATATCTTGGCCGTGCCCGTGGCCAAGCCTAGCCCGACGATCATCTTTGACGATGGCCGCAGTTACTTGCCGGCCGCCCGCCCTGAAAGGCCGCTCGGCACTGCCTCTCAACCGATGCGAACAAGAACGCCCAAAGCGACGCAGACGCCGCCCCCTTCGCCTACAACCGGCAGCACGGCCTCCGCGCCATAAGCCCCCAAGGGCCGAGTTATGAGCGGGAAAACGCTCATGCTATAATCGTTCAGCCCATATCGTGCCGGGCAACCGGGGCAAGGCACTCGATAGCAACCTTTTTAAGGGAGAGTTTCATGACATTGCCTGCAAACTTGAACGTATATATCTCGGCGATCATGTTCCTGCTGGGCGCCTATATATTTGCGCTGTACGTAGGCATGATCGTCTGGACGGTGCGCGACATCCGCGCCCGCTCGCGAGACGTGCTGGCCCAGATCCTGGCCACCGTATTGGTGGCGACCTTTACCCTTCCCGGCTTGTTGATCTATCTCCTCCTGCGCCCCCACACGACCCTGGCCGAGGAATACGAACGCAGCCTGGCCGAAGAGGCCTTGTTGCAGGAATTGGAAGAACGGCGCGTCTGCCCGGGGTGTCGACATCGTATCGACCCCGATTTTGTCGTCTGCCCCTACTGCCATTATCAATTGCGCCTGCGCTGTGTGAGCTGCAGGCGATTGCTGAACCCGAATTGGGACGTGTGCCCCTATTGTGGGCACCTGCGCGAAGAAGGAGAAGGGGAAGCGACGACCTCGCAAGAGGAACCCGCCCCTTTGGAGCCCAAGGCTCCGGCAACGTTCGTCGCCGAATCGTCTTCTGCCCAGGCCTCTCCGGCGATAAGTGAGGCGCCATCGGACGAAGGACAAGAGGAGGAACCCCAAACACCTCTCGGCGAACCCGCTGCCCCTTATTCCTTCGCCTCCTGGCGCGACACCGAACCGTTGCCCCTCGGCGAACAAGAAGAACAAACCGATCAGCCGAGCTAGCGAGCTGGGAACAGCTCGCCCACGAACTGCGGATAAGAGCCGGCTATCTCGCGGCTACATTCTGACCTGTGGCCAGATGCCAGCTTCTTTGAGCAAGCGGATCAGCTCTTCGATATGCTCTTCATCGACCAGGCGCATCGTGGGTGAGATAGCCTGGCCCAGCAACCGAGCTACGCCTTGATGGGCCAGGATCTGCTCCATCGTGCGCGAATCAACCGCTTGCAAGATCGCCGCCCGACGGATCGTCACCCGCCCGAACCGACCCGCCCAGGCACGCAGCGCACCGATCACGACGAGGGGTACCTGATCGCCGCTGATGCGCCGCAAAAAGCCCACCATTTGCTCGCCTTTAATGCCTGCGTTCTGCCCACGCCACACCGATTCCGGGGTAATGCGATAGACCGCCCTTTCCCCCTGCGAGATCCATTCGGCAAAACGCTCCAATTGATATCGTTCGTAAAAGGTATTGCGCACCTCGATCCTCACCGTGAGGTCGTCGTCGACGGTGGCCACACTCGCCGAAGCGCGGCTGTCTTTAACCGCCGCACCG
Source organism: Chloroflexota bacterium (assembly GCA_014360745.1). Lineage (GTDB taxonomy): Bacteria > Chloroflexota > Anaerolineae > UBA1429 > UBA1429 > JACIWY01. Next base: position 4,512 of record JACIWY010000063.1, on the reverse strand, counting down.
GGCTGCCCCTCTGCGCCCTGGGAGGGGCTCAACAAACGCCGGCCCTCGGCGGTGACCAGGAAGGCGTGTGGCTCCTGGCCTGCGTCGTTCGAGCCCAGGGCCACCGCGCCGAACCAACGTAATACGGTGGTCACCATCGCCTGCGCCAATCGTCCCTCCACCTCGGCCCAGGAAGCGGTCACATTCGCGCCACTATCCGCGTCGCGGATCAGCCAGCCCAGCCCGCCATCGCCGCGCAAATAATCGGGGCGCTTGACCTGCAACCAATGAAGAAACGAATCCAAGGAGAGCCATTCGCCCGCGGGCAACTCGGCCATCACGGCCAATAGGCGCTTGCGTACCATAGGCGGGCTGTAGACACCCGACTCTTGAACCGTCAACCCACAGAGCAGCCGTAGCTCATCCCAAGAGAGCTCCTCGCGCCACACCGCCCAAAGCTGCGCCCGGCGTTGTTCGTCCGACAGGCGAAGCCAATCCCTGGCACGTAGGGCGGGCTGTAGATGGCCGCCGCGATCCTGAACCAGCCTCAAACGGCGCAAGAGCAGCCAGATAAGGCCCAACCGGCGTGGGTCCTCCTCGCCCAAAAGGCGTTTACCCCAAGAGATGGTCGCCAACGTTTCGGGGAGCGCTCCCGCGGGGGCTTCTTCATCGGGCACGGACACCCGATGCCGGCGCAAATAGGCCAGCATGGTCAGGATATCTTCGGCCAGCGCGTTGCCATCCTCCTCGACCTGCGCCGGCGTGGGCACCTTGGTCACGGTAAGCGCATTGCCCCCCAAAGGAGGTAACGCATCGTAGAGCTGCTGGGGCACAAAATAGATCTCACCATATTGGGCGCCGATCTGGCCATAGGCGCGATACAACAACCCGCGATAGAACAACTCCTCCACCGGATTTTCGGGGTAGATCCAAGGGCGCTCGCGAGCCATGCGCGCCGGCCCAAGGCGACGAATGTTGCCATAGCTCAGCGTCAGCCGCGTCCCAGAGACGACGCCACCCGCCGCCTGCACCTCGGCCAGAATGACCTTGGCCTGCTCGCTGAGCCCTCCAAGCGCTCGCTCGATGGCTTCGGGGGCCAACATCCCTTCCGCCAGTTGCACGATCGCCTCGCGCGAATCAGTCACCGCCAGCGACACCCCCCACACCTGGGCGATGGCTTGGAGCAATTCGAGCGAATATTCATCCAGGCAACGATAGAGATCCTTCATAGTGTAAGTATAAGGTCGAGCGAGGCCTTGGGCAAACCCGTAATAAACAGACAAGTCATTGCGACCTTTTGGCCCACAGGACGTATAATATTGGGGTTAATGATCGGCTTTGTCGCCAGGAGAAAGACCATGAACAATCCTAAAGGAAACCGTGTCGAGCGAGTGAGGCCGTATCTAGATATTGCGCGCGACCTGCGCGCTGCCTGGAGGCTGCTATGGGATCGGCGGGTGCCGCTGCTGTTCAAAGCTGTGCCCTTCCTCTCTTTGGCTTACGTCCTGATGCCCGCGGACCTGCTGCCGGACTTGGTTCTGGGCTTGGGGCAGCTCGACGATCTGGCCATCCTGCTCCTCGGCCTCAAACTGTTCGTCGAATTGGCAACGTCCGGCCTCGCCGAGCAGACTAACCGGCCGGCCATGGGAGACGGCGAAGGAGAGATCATCGACGCCACTTACCGGGTATTCGAGGAGGAGCAGACGCCGTTTTCAGGGAGTGGACGAAAGACTAGGCGCTTGTGATATTTGGCGTTCAATAGATTTTTTCGTCGCTTTCTGTGCCGGCTTGGGTATAATAGGCTATCACTTGCCAAAGGGCTTCTTTGGTAGTACAATTAAAAATGATAAGTTTGGGCTTGCGCAGGCTGTGCGGCCCGACCAAGAGCTTTTGGCGACACATCCATTTAGAAAAATGGATGGGGATTGAAACGAGTGATTCGACCCTTTGGCTTGCGAGACGTTTCGGCGCTTAAACAACTTCAACCGCGAGGTGTGGCCTTCGATCTACGACGTGTTCTCTTGTCTTCGATCTCACCGACAAGATCGGCGTTGCTCGGCTATTTGACGGCGCATCATTGGGGCGCCATTACCTGTGTACATGACAACACGGAGAACGGCGACAAGGGAATAGTACAAGTTTGGCCACGCCGAGATCGCAAGGCGTGGGACCTGGCGTTCCTGGCCCCCTCGCTGGACGAAGATCCGAATGCGCCGGGCATCTGGCAAAAGCTGCTGACGCATTTGATTCTACTGGGCGCCGAACAGGGGGTGCTGCGCATTTATGCCCGGTCGTCGGAGGATGCTGAAGCTGAAGACATCCTCCGCCAGACGGGCTTTAGCATGGTGACGCGGGAGGAGGTTTTCGTCCTTTCTCATCAGCCGGCGCCGGCTCCGCTTCCCAGAGGGTTGCGGCGTGTGGAGGTCGAGGATCGTTGGGCGCTGGATAAATTTCATAGCCAGGTTATCCCTCCGTTGATGAAAAAGGCGGAAGACCCTTCCTTCGATATTTGCGCTGTCTCTTCCGACCCTTTTCGCCTTCGCGATGTCCAAGAGTACGTCTGGAGCAAAAAGGGCGAAATCATCGCCTGGTTACGGCTTGCCTCCAGTCCACAAGGGCACTGGCTGGATGTGGTGGTGAGGCCCGAATATCGGGCCGAATCTTTGCCCTATATACGTTATATGTTGACATTGGCAAATGTTTCTAAGCAAACTCCTTTATATTGTTCCATACCGGATTATTGTGTTGGTCTTGGTTGGTTACTAAGAACTTTGGGTTTTTCGACATTCACTCGTCAGGCGTTGCTGGTCGCCCATACCATCGCCAGAGTTCCTGTGCGCCGCCACCTCGTCCTTCCCGCCTTAGAGCGGAGCATCGACGTAGGGCCTTCGGTAGCGCCCGTGCATCCCGATGGGGGCAAGACCGGCGCCAAATTAACCGCTTGAGGTATAGAGTAGCGACATGTCCTTGGAAATAACAGACGATATCGATGCCTTGATTGATGTTTTGCCTCCGGAGATTGCCTCTAGTTTGCGCCAAGCGAACCGATTTGATACCTTGTTGGAAGTCGTGCTTGACCTGGGTAGACCGGCGGAGGCACGTTATTCGGACACCGAGGTTCAGCTCACCGAGCATGAAATTCAATATGAAGACCTCGATTATGTGGTCTCGCGGATAGGGGCCTTTGGAGATGACAACCGCGCCGGCATTGCGCGCACGCTTCATCGTATCTCGGCCATCCGCAACCGTACTGGCGATATCATCGGGCTAACCTGCCGTGTGGGCCGCGCTGTGTATGGCACCATCGACATCATTCGCGACATCGTCGAGTCGGGGCGCAGCATTCTGCTCCTCGGCCGCCCGGGCGTGGGTAAAACGACGATGTTGCGCGAGGTGGCCCGCATTTTGGCCGAAAAGAAACGAGTGGTTATCGTCGATACCTCGAACGAGATCGGCGGAGATGGTGACATCCCGCATCCGGCTATTGGTCGTGCGCGGCGCATGCAGGTGCCCACGCCCGCCCTGCAGCATCATGTCATGATCGAAGCGGTGGAAAACCACATGCCCGAGGTGATCGTCATCGACGAGATCGGCAACGAGCTGGAAGCCGCCGCGGCGCGCACCATCGCCGAACGCGGCGTACAATTGGTGGGCACGGCCCATGGCAACACGCTCGACAACTTGATGATGAACCCTACCTTGTGCGATCTCGTCGGCGGCATCCAGACGGTGACGTTAAGCGACGAGGAGGCCCGCCGTCGGGGGACGCAAAAGTCGGTACTAGAGCGCAAAGCTCCGCCCACTTTTGATGTGGTGGTCGAAATCCAAGATTGGGATCGCGTCGCCGTGCGCGAAGACGTCGCTGCGGCGGTAGATGCCCTGTTGCGCGGCCGCAACATGCCCGCCCAAATTCGCGTGCGCCACCCCGATGGTGAGATCGAGGAGATGAAAGAGAGCTTGCCCAAGCCCGAATTCACGCCATCGGAGGAGCGCCCTACGCCTTTGCGCATCGTGTCGCGCGGCGACTTCGCGCCCTTGCGCGTGTATCCGTATGGCCTGAACCAAAGCCGTTTGCGGCAAGCCAGCCGGACGTTGAACTTGCCGGTGCTGATCGTCAATGAGCTGGACGATGCCGATGCCCTCTTTACCCTGCGCACCTACTATCGCAAGCGTCCGCAGGCCATTGTCGACGCCGAGCGGCATGGCATTCCCGTTTATGTATTGCGCAACAACACCGCCGTGCAGATGGAGAGCTACCTGGCCCAGATCTTTGGCCTTCGTCGCGAAGAAGACGCCTTGCAAGAAGCGATAGAGGAAACCCAGCGCGCCCTGGAGCTACTGCGCACCGGCGCGCGAAGCTCCGTGCAGCTCTCTCCGCAAGAAGCTTCGGTGCGACGTATGCAACATGAGATGGCCCGCGAGGCCAATATGCTGTCGCGCAGCTCGGGCAAAGAGCCGAGGCGGCGTGTCACTATCTACAGCGACCGTTAGGCGACCGGGTTGGGCCTAATATGGCCATGCAGGAGAAAAGGT